>JAJQBM010000073.1 GCA_021203285.1 Clostridiales bacterium
GATACATAAAATCACTGCAATCTGTATAGACATAATCTAAGAGACAATCCGAAATACAACTTCGCACACCAACCGCAGCCCGCAGAAAACCACCGCTCCGATCACGCTCGTCGCGGTCATCACGCGGTTCGCCCGCACGATGTCCTCCGCCTCCACCGGCCGGCGGGCATCCCCGATCGTCGGCTTCTCGTGCAAGACTCCAAAATAGGCGGCGGCTCCGCCAAGCTGTATCCCTAGCGCGCCCGCCATGACCGCCTCCGTCTGTGCGGAGTTCGGGCTGGCATGGCGCCGTCGGTCGCGCCGCCAGACCCGGCAGGCATCCCTTGCTCTCCCGTTTTCTCCGGTTTTAAAAGAAGCTGTCCGAAAACGCTCATAAAACGAGAGAAGACCCGTCGCGGCGATCATCAGCAGCGCCGCGATCCGCGACGGCAGGAAGTTTACCGCATCGTCCAGCCGCGCCGCCGCCGTCCCGAAGTGCCGGTACCGCTCATTCTTATACCCCACCATGGAATCCATCGTGTTGACCGCTTTGTAAAAATATCCCAGAACCGGTCCGCCGACCGCCAGAAAAATCAGCGGTGCGATAACGCCGTCCGACGTATTCTCCGCCACCGTCTCCACTGCCGCCCGCGTGACCCCCGCCTCGTCCAGCTCTGCCGTATCCCGGCCGACGATCATAGAGACGGCACGCCGCGCGGCCTCGATCCCCTCCGTCCGCAGGGCGGTGTACACCTTCATACTCTCCACCCGCAGGGATTTTGTCGCAAGGATGGTATAACTCATGTAGGACTGCAGCACCAGCCCCATGCCCCAATGAATCCGGTAACCAACCCACAAAATAACTGTTGAAAGTGCCGTCGTGCAGACCGGCACCAACACCGTCATGCAGAGCCCTGCCGCGAACTCCGCATAATTTTTTCCGTCTCTGTCACTGTCTCCGACCCTATCCTCACTGTCATCTTCGATTACCCCGGCCGTCTCCAGATCTCCGCTCCTGTCCTCATCTCTTTCGGGACAGCGAAACACCCGCCTCATCCACCGCTCAAACAGTGTGATCATCCGTCCGATCAGGCAGACAGGGTGCCAGACCCCATGCGGGTCGCCGATGATCAGGTCTGCGATATAGCCGATCACCAGCGCCGGAAGCAAAAATGATGTATACTGTGTCAGAAATTCTCCCACGATCCGGTTCGCTCTCCATAAAATACTGCTATCATCATATCTCACCCCGGCATTTTTTCAATAAAAACAAAAAGGCGTGCCCCGAAAGAAGCACACCTTCCCGTATCATTCTGTCAAAGTCACTGTCCTATCGGCAGTGCTCGCAATCCTCCACCTGCTTGAACAGCTCCGGGTCATACTCAATCCCATTCTTGTCATAGTAGTCCTTCACGGCGGACTTCACCGCCTCCTCCGCCAGAACGGAACAGTGGATCTTGTGCGCCGGAAGCCCGTCCAGCGCCTCCACGACCGCGCGGTTTGAGAGTTCCAGCGCCTCGCTGACCTTCTTTCCCTTGATCAGCTCCGTCGCCATGGAGCTGGTCGCGATGGCAGAACCGCAGCCGAAGGTGTTGAACTTGCAGTCTGTGATAACCTGATTCTCATCGATCTTCAGGTACATCTTCATGATGTCGCCGCACTTTGCGTTGCCCACCTCGCCGACACCGTCCGCGTCCTCTATCTTTCCGACATTTCTCGGATTCTGGAAATGATCCATTACTTTCTCACTATATAACATGCTCCTGCTCTCCTTTCTCCAGCTTTTCCCACACCGGGGACATATTTCTCAGGTATTCCACGATACCCGGCAGCTCTTTGATCACATACTCGACCTCTTCCATCGTGTTGTACTCTGACAGCGTCAGACGCAGGGAGCCGTGCGCCACCTCGTGCGGCAGGCCGATGGCCAGAAGCACATGGGACGGATCCAGCGACCCGGAGGTGCAGGCCGACCCGGAGGACGCCGCGATGCCCTTCATATCCAGAAGAAGCAGGAGGGACTCACCCTCGATACCCTCAAAGCAGAAGCTGACATTTCCCGGAAGACGCTTGGTCGGATGGCCGTTCAGTCTGGAATGGGGGATGACAGAAATGCCCTCGATCAGACGGTCGCGCATGGCGGAAACCTTCGCCTCGTTCTCCTCATGCTTTGCGAGGACATCCTTCAGCGCCGCGGCCATGCCGATGATGGCCGGAATATTCTCTGTGCCGGCGCGTTTTCCCCGCTCCTGCGCACCGCCCTCAATGATATTCGAGAGAATGATGCCGCGTCTCGCGTAGAGGCACCCGACCCCCTTCGGACCGTGGAACTTGTGCGCCGACAGGGAGAGCATGTCGATATTCTGCTCCTTCACGTTGATATCCAGATGACCGACCGCCTGTACCGCGTCGGTGTGGAAGTAAACCTTTTTCTCTTTGCAGATCGCGCCGATCTCCGCGATCGGCTGAATGCTGCCGATCTCGTTGTTCGCGTACATCACCGTCACCAGACAGGTATCCGGGCGGATCGCCGCCTCCAGCTCGTCCGGGCGGACCATGCCGTCCTCGTGGACATCCAGATAGGTGACCTCAAACCCCTCCTTCTCCAGCTTCTGCAGCGTGTGCAGCACCGCATGGTGCTCAAAGGCCGTGGATACGATGTGCTTTTTCTTTCGCTTCGCGCCCCACCGCGCAGCGGAGACGATGGCCTGGTTGTCCGCCTCGCTCCCGCCGGAGGTAAAGATAATCTCAGCGGGCTGTGCGCCGAGACAGGCGGCGATATCCGCGCGCGCCTGCTCCAGCTTTTCCTTAGCAAGCTGACCGACCGTGTGGAGGCTGGAAGCGTTGGCGTAGGTCTCCTGCAGGGCGGGGATCATGGCGTCAAGCGCCGCCGGGCTCATGGCTGTGGTCGCTGCGTTGTCAAAATATACATTCATCATTTACACTCTTTCCTTCTGTATTCCAAAATGATCTGTCACTTTTCGCGGTTACATACAGAAAACCATATCAAACCGATATGGTTTTAGGTTATATGAACTATACCACAGCATTCTCCGCTACGTCAATAGGATTTCAGGAAATTAAATCCCTGTATTTTTACAGGGATTTCAATCAGAACTTTACTGTTAGCACGGTGCCCTTTCCGACCTCGCTCTCCAGCGAGATCTCGGCGTCATGCAGCTCCACGATATGCTTGACGATGGCGAGCCCCAGACCGGTGCCGCCGGTCTCCTTCGACCGGCTCTTGTCCACGCGGTAGAAACGCTCAAACACGCGCTCCTGCAGATCCCGCGGTATGCCGATCCCGGTGTCCGCGACGATGAGTACCGGTCCGTCCGCCCGGTTTTGGACCGTGACCGTCACCTGTCCGCCCGGGTTGTTGTAGCGGATCGCGTTCTGGCAGAGATTGTCGATGAGCTCGGTGATCATATTGCGGTTGGCGCGGATCACGCAGGGCTCTCCCTCGAGAGAAAGGCGGATGTCACGGCTTCCGGCGTTGACGGCCAGCAGACTGAACCGGTCTTTCACAGCCTCGTAGAGATCCACCTGCTCAAAGGCAATCTGCGTCTCGTCGCCGCCGTCCAGCTCCGAAAGGCGGATGATATCGTTGATCAGCGTCACCAGCCGGTCCGCGTTCTGCCGGATCTGCGCCGCGAACCGCGTTTCCTGATCGGGCGTCACCATATGGTTTTCAATCAGTTCCGCGTAGCCGGAGATGGCGGTCAGCGGCGTCTTCAGCTCATGGGAGACATTGGCGGTAAAATCCTGTCGGCTCCGGGCTGCCGAGAGGATATCTTCATGCTGCCGCCGGATGGTGTTGACAAAGGGAACCAGCTCCCGGTAGACCGGAGTGTGGGAAACATCCTCAATATGCTCCGCCATCTGGTTGATGGGCGCCAGCAGTTTCCGCGTCAGCACATGCGCCATCAGGACGCACAGCAGAATAATGATCACGACAATCAGGAGGATCACCGGAAACACCGTCATAAAGACGCTGAAAATACTGCACACATCGGAGGAAAGGCGCAAAACCGATCCGTCGTCCAGACGCACCGCATAGTATATCGTATTCAGATTCATCGTGTCGGACCGGCGGGTGCTCTCACCCTCCCCGTCCGTGAGAGCCTCGGCGATCTCCGGACGGTCCAGATGGTTCCCGAGTTCGTCCGCGGAGTTGTCATTATCATAGAGAACCGTCCCGTCCGCCGCCACCCATGTGATGCGCAAGGTTTCCAGATCATCAAGCCCGCTCTCCAGTAATTCCAGCATGCCGACACTTTCCTCGTTCCACCCGTCCTCTTCCTCAAAAAGGCCGGTCATTTTCAGGATCTCAGCGTTTGTGCACAGATCCGCATGGATCTGTTTCTGGAACAGGCCATAAAAGACGATGGTGACACAGATCAGAGTCGCTGCAACCGCAACGATCGACATGCCAACAAGGCGAAGGTTGATTTTCTTTTTCATATCGGTTCTCTCTCCGGTTTCATTGTTTTCAATCGATCACATAACCCACATTCCGCACGGTCCGGATCCGGCTGCCCGCATCTCCGAGCTTCTGCCGCAGGGTCTTGATGTGCATATCCACGGTGCGGGATTCTCCCTCGAACTCCGTTCCCCAGACCTGCCGCATGATGGACTCTCTGGGGAGAACCACGCTCGGGTTCGTCATGAGATACCGCAGCAGCTCATACTCCTTAAACGTCAGCTCCAACTGGCGGTCGTCCACAAAGACGAGATGCCGGTCATGGTCGATCGTGATATTTCCAAGCTGCAGAATCTTCGGCTCCTTCGACTCCGTCCGGCGAAGCAGCACCCTGACCCGCGTGATCAGCTCCATGATGGAGAAGGGCTTTTTGATGTAGTCGTCCGCCCCCTCATCCAGCCCCCGGATCATATCCATCTCCGTGGTCTTCGCCGTCACCATAATGACCGGAATGCACTTTGTGGAGGGATTTGTCCTCAGTTTTTTCAGGATATCATACCCGCTCTCGTCCGGAAGCATGATGTCCAGAAGAATCAGATCCGGTGTGATCTCCTCCATTTTCTTGAAAAAATCCTTTGCCTTTTCGAATGCACAGACCATGTAATTGCTGTTTTTTAATGCGATGGTCTCAATCTCTCGAATACTGCTGTCATCCTCTACGATGTAGATCAGTGCCATTTTCCCCACCTTCCTGTTTTATTCCTGTCGCTCCGGAAGAACATATTTCTCCCTGATTTTCCGGTAATCCTCGCGGAACTCCCGGCTGTCCTCCAGAGGTATTTTATCCTGTTCTGTGAGATCCTCCTCACTGCAGATGCGGATCATGCAGGCTCCCACATAGGAGCAGTGATCCAGCACATGTTCAAACGCAGTGATCATTTCTTCCAGAATCAGCCCCGCATCCATGGAACACCGGCCGCTGCGAAGACGGTCAATGTGCCTTTGGCGGAGCTCCACGCTCATACTGTCCGTGGCCTCCTCGTAGGCCTCGATACTCCGGGCCTTTGCCAGATCCATATTCCGGTACGCCGCAATCGTATGGCTTAAAATATCCTGCGTGGCTCTGGCATACACCATCAGTTCCTGCATGCCGGATTCGGAGATATGGATTTCTTTCTCACGCAGTGCGGCGACCGAATCGCGAACCGACGCCACATGGCCCGCAATCCGCTCAAAATCGCGGATGCACTGGAGCATGACCGAGATCTGGCGGCTATCCTGCGCGGAAAGGCTCCGGCTGCTGATTTTCATCAGATAAACACTCAGCGCCGCCTCATACCGCGCGGCACGCTTCTCAATCACGGCGGTCTGTTCATCGAACTGACCCGACTCGTCCGCCAGCAAGCGAATGCAGTAGTTTAACGACCGCTGCGCCATCTCTGCCATCTGCACCGTCGTATCCCAGCAGATTTTCACCGCAAAGGCCGGTTTCTCCAGAAAACGGTCGCCCGGAACCGCAAGCTCATCCGGCGTCTCCTCCGGCTCCTCCGGCGCCTTCGGCCTCTGATCCGGGATCGTCCGCACCGCCAGCTTCACCAGCAGACCGGCAAAGGGGAACCACACGACACAGCAGATGATATTGAATAGGCTGTGCACCATGGCGATGCCCACCGCGTTTGCCACGTCATCCAGAAAAGAAAACCCGACTGCCGCATTCACGATGTAGAAAGCAGTCATAAACACGATCGTACCGATCAGGTTGAAATACAGGTGCATCATGGAGGCGCGCTTCGCATTTCTCCCGGCTCCGACTGCCGAGATCATGGCCGTCACGCAGGTGCCGATGTTCTGCCCCATGATGATCGGAATCGCCGCCGCATAGGGAACCGCGCCCGTCGCACACAGCGCCTGCAGGATGCCGATGGAGGCGGAAGAGCTCTGGATCACGGCGGTCAGCACCGCACCGGCCAGCACACCCAGAACCGGATTGGAAAACATGGTGAGAATTGATGTGAAGTGCTCGTTTTCCACCAGCGGCTCCACCGCGCCGCTCATCGTCTCCATGCCGAACATCAGTACCGCAAAACCCAGCAGGATCGAGCCGATATCCCGTTTCCGCTCGTTATCCTTCGCCGTCATCGTCAGGACAATGCCGATCACGGCCAGAACCGGCGAGAACGACGAAGGCTTTAACATGGAAATCAGAAAACCGCCGCCGCTGATTCCGGTCAGCGAGAGAATCCACGAGGTCACCGTCGTACCGATGTTGGCGCCCATGATCACGCCCACCGCCTGCGTCAGGTTCATGATGCCGGAGTTTACAAAACCGATCACCATGACCGTCGTCGTGGAGGACGACTGGATCACCGCCGTCACCGCGGCGCCCAGCAGGACGCCCTTGATCCGGTTGGACGTGAGCTTCTCCAGAATGCTGTCCAGCCGGCCGCCGGAAACCTTGACCAGGCCGTCGCCCATCGTATTCATTCCAAACAAAAACATAGCAAGGCCGCCGGCCAATGTCAATATCGAAAAAATATCCATAAAAGAACTCCCTGTTTTTACATTGTAAAATGTATATGTAAAAACCAAAAAGTTCCTTTTGTAAAATCTGTGTAAAATTTTTTATTTTCTCTCGCCGCAGATCATGTAGATCACACATTTCGCGATATTTTCCGCGTGATCGCCGATACGTTCAAAGTACTTTGCGACCAGCAGAAGATCCGGGGCTGCCTCCGTGAACTTGCCGTTCTCCTGAATCAGACGGATCAGCGTCCGCTTCGTCTCCAGAAAAAGCTCATCCATCAGATCATCCCGCTGAACAACCCCCTCGGCCTTCTCCATGTCACGATTGACAAAAGCCTGAATCGCATCCACGACCATGACCATACTCTCGGCCGCCATCTTTTTGATGACCTCCATCTCCGGGAGATCCCGGGCATCCGCCAGAAAGATGGAAATCTCCGAGATGTCCGCCGCGTGGTCGCCGATCCGCTCCATGTCCGCCACCATCCGCAGCGCGGAGGAAACCAGCCGAAGATCCGACGCCACCGGCTGCTGCTTCATCAGAAGCTTCATGCACAGCCCCTCGATATCCCGCATCTTGTGATCGATCTCCTCGTCGTAGTCCACGTTGCCCTTCGCCTTCTCCGGATCGTGGTGCACGATCGCTTCGATGGCATATTCAATGGCCTGCTCCACCATATGACCCATGGTGATGAGCTCGCCGTTCAGCTCGTTGAGCTGCTTGTCAAAGTAATTTCTCATACTTATTCCTTTCTTTCATTTATTTATGGCTGATATACGGATTGATCCGCATTTCATGCTCTCGCAATCACAATTACCTCTGTTGCGAAACTCTCCGTCATCTTCTACGGGTGTGAGAAAACAAACAATTCATGAGGGCACTTTCCCGTGCCCGAGAGAATTTGTTTTTTTCGAGCACCCTCATAGCACCGGCGAGTTTCGCAGCCACTCATCCGAACCTACCGGTAATGTACTCTTCCGTCTTCTTATCCTTCGGCATGGAGAAGATCTGGTCCGTCGGGCCGTACTCCACAAGGTCGCCCAGAAGGAAGAACGCGGTCTGGTCGGATACACGCACCGCCTGCTGCATATTATGTGTCACCATCACGATGGTATACTGTTTTTTCAGCTCCATGACCAGATCCTCGATCTTCGAAGTGGAGATCGGGTCCAGCGCCGAGGTGGACTCATCCATCAAAAGCACCTCCGGCTGAACTGCAAGGGCGCGCGCGATACAGATTCTCTGCTGCTGCCCGCCGGACACCGCCAGCGCGCTCTTTTTCAGGGAGTCCTTCACCTCGTCCCAGATCGCCGCTCCGCGCAGCGACTCCTCCACGATCTCATCCAGCTTCGCCTTGGAGCGGATGCCGTGCGTCCGGGGGCCGAAAGCCACGTTGTCATAGATGCTCATGGGGAACGGATTTGCCTTCTGGAACACCATGCCGACTCTCTTTCTCAGCAGGTTGACATCCATGTTTTTCGCGTAAATGTCCTCGCCATCCAGAGAGATCAAACCGTCGATCCGGCATCCCTCGATCAGGTCGTTCATACGGTTTAACGATTTTAACAACGTGGACTTTCCGCAGCCGGAAGGCCCGATAAACGCGGTAATCTGATTTTCCTGAATCTCCAGATTAATATTTTTCAGTGCATGAAAATCCGAATAGTGGAGATTCATGTTTTCTACGGTCATTTTTATGCTCACTGTATTTCTTCCTTTCTGCCGTTATTCTTTTTTCATCAGGGCTGCAAGCCGGTCTGAAAGTATGTTGATCACCAGCACCATAACCAGCAGGATTACCGCTGTCGCAAACGCCTGATCTGTGTGCAGGCCCTCTTGGGAAAGCACATACATATGCACCGCAAGGGTACGTCCGGAGGACAAAAGATTCTTCGGAAGCTCCGCCACGGTACCCGCCGTGTAAATCAGCGCCGCCGTCTCACCCGCGATACGTCCGGTCGCCAGAATCACGCCGGAGAGGATTCCCGGAACGGCGCTCGGAAGGACAATCCGGAACACGGTTCGCAGACGCCCGGCTCCCAACCCGAAGCTGCCCTCACGGTAGCTGTGGGGAACGGCCAGCAGTGCCTCCTCTGTCGTGCGCAGAACCGTAGGCAGCACCATAATGGCCACCGTCAGAATTCCCGCCATCAGGGAGTAGGACATTTTGAAAAAGTTTACGAAAAACAGCATTCCAAACAGCCCGTATACGATGGACGGGATACCGGTCAGCGTCTCCGCCATCATACGGATGACCTTGACCAGCTTGTTTCCTTTTTTCGCGTACTCCACCAGATAGATGGCGGAGAACACGCCCACCGGCACCGCGATCAGAAGCGCCACGCCGATCATAATCAGCGTATTGATGATGGACGGAAGCATGGAGACATTATCCGAGGTATACTTCAGCGAGAAAAGCTCCAGCGTGAGGTTCGGAATTCCCTTCACCAGTATGTAAACAATCAGGTAGCCCAGCATGAAAATGGTAAATACCGCCGCTGCGTAAACCAGAATTCTCAGGATGAGCGAACCCGCATAGATTTTTTTCTTCGTTGTTGTCATGACGCTGCCTGCTCTCCTTTCCCTTTGATAATGTTAAAAACCAGATTGATGATCAGGATGAAGGCGAACAGAACCACGCCCGTTGCAATCAGCGCCTCCCGGTGCAGGCCGGTCGAATAGCCCATCTCCAGAACAACGTTCGTCGTCAGGGTGCGGACACCCTTCAGGATGCTGGACGGCATACGTGCCTGATTGCCCGCAACCATGGCCACCGCCATCGTCTCACCGATCGCGCGGCCGATACCGAGGACAACGCCCGCCAGAATACCGGATTTCGCCGCCGGGATCACACAGCGGAAAATGCTGGCCTCGTTCGTGGCGCCCAGCGCGAGCGCTCCCTCATAGTAGGCGGGATCCACCGCGCGGATGGAGGTCTCCGTCACACCGATGATCGTGGGCAGGATCATGATGCCCAGAAGGAAGGAAGCCGTCAGGATGCTCAGGCCGTCCCCGCCGAAAACATTCCGGACGATGGGAACGATCACCATCAAACCAAAGAAACCATATACAACCGAAGGAATACCGGCCAGCAGATCCGTCGCCGGCTTGACGATCTTGTAGATGCTTTTCGGACAGAACCGGGCGAGAAACACAGCCGCAAAGATGCCGACCGGGACGCCCAACGCGATCGCGCCGCCCGTGATGTAAAGGCTGCCGACGATCATCGGGAAAATCCCGTATTTATTGTTGCCCGGCTTCCATGTCGTTCCTCCGAGGAACTTGAAAAGGCCGATCTCCTTCATCGCGGGAATTCCGTTGATAAAGAGGAAAACACAGATGC
>JAJQBM010000183.1:0-242 GCA_021203285.1 Clostridiales bacterium
CCGGGAAGCTTTGTGTACAAGATGCTTCGAAAAAAGAATATTGTGCTGAATGAGAAAAAGGCGTCCGGGAAAGAGATTTTGCAGGCGGGAGACCGTGTGAAGTTTTATCTTGCCGATGACACGTTTTTGAAATTTGCGTCGGCAGTTTTTCAGGATAACGGAAACGGATTATCAAAGGAGAAATCGGATCTGTCGGATGCAGGCAGAGCGATTGATTTAGAAATTGTCTATGAGGATGAGGA
>JAJQBM010000183.1:252-10164 GCA_021203285.1 Clostridiales bacterium
AGGATATTCTTGTCATCAACAAGCCGGCCGGTTTGCTCTCCCAGAAGGCAAAGGCGGGGGACGATTCCGCCAATGATCGCGTCATCGCGTATCTGCTGGAGAGCGGACAGTTGACGAGGGAGGAACTGCGGACCTTCCGCCCGTCTGTCTGCAACCGTCTGGATCGAAACACGTCCGGCCTCCTGATCGCCGGAAAGACCATGCGCGGCCTGCAGGAGACGGCGGCGCAGTTGAGAAGCCGCTCGGTGAAAAAATATTACCACGCGCTGGTGTGGGGGACGATCACGGAACCGGAACATCCGACTGCCTATCTTGTGAAGGATCACGGGACGAATCAGGTGAAGGTTTATACGGCGAAACCGGGCTCCGGCGGCGATCAGATCGAGACGGCTTACACACCGATTGCATCCTACGGCAATGCGACACTGCTTGAGATTCACCTGATCACCGGGAAATCCCATCAGATCCGCGCGCATCTCGTCTCTGTCGGTCATCCCGTTCTGGGGGATCCGAAATACGGCGATCCGGTGCGAAACCGGGAGCTTTTCCGGGCAGCCGGAGTGAAGCGTCAGCTCCTGCATGCCTGCCGGTTGGAGCTGCCGGACGGGAGAGTATTTGAGTGTGATGATCCGGAGGAATTCGACAAAGCCGAACAGTGGCTGATGATATTTTACAGAGGATAACGATATGTATATTTATATAATGAGACACGGCGAAACCCACTGGAACAAAGCGGGGAAGATACAGGGCTCCTCCGACATCGAGCTGACCGATCTCGGGGTAGAGCTGGCGAAGCTCTCGGCGGACGGTTTCGAGCGGGACGGCATTTGTTTTGACCGGATTTACACAAGCCCGTTGGTCCGTGCGGTGGAGACAGCAAAAATCGTCGCACAGAAAACGCTGAACCCGGTGAAGGATGGCAGGACGGAGCGGGAGATCGTTGAAGGCGATTCGTTTCGGATTGATGACCGGCTTCGGGAGATGAGCTTCGGAAAATATGAGGGAATCCGCCTGAAGGATATCCGCGATCAGGATGAGAATATCGTCAACTGTTTTTCTCATCCGGGGCTGTACATAGCGGACGAGACCGGTGAATCCTACGAGGAAGTTTTTGCGCGCATCGATGATTTTATGGAACATGAGCTGCGGCCGTTGGATGCGGATTCCACCGTGAATCATGTGTTGGTTCTCTGTCACGGCACGGTGATTCGAACCTTCCTGAGTCGAATCGACGGCGTTGATCTGGAGAATTTCTGGAAGATTCGTCAGCCAAACTGCTGCATAAACAAGATTCAGCTGCAGGACGGGGTGTTTTCCTCGGTGCAGGAGAACATTCTTTACTATGAGTCAGAGGAGCTGACAAATCGGGGGATTTTGTAACGATGGCGACATGGAATTCGAGGGGACTTCGGGGATCTACGCTGGAGGAATTTATCAACCGGACCAATGAAAAATATCTGGAGAGCGGGCTGGCTCTGATTCAGAAGATTCCGACGCCGATCACGCCAATTCAGATCGAGAAGCCCAGCCGGCATATCACGCTGGCATATTTTGCCCAGAAGAGTACCGTGGACTACATCGGCGCCGTACAGGGAATACCGGTCTGCTTCGACGCAAAGGAATGTCAGACGGATACATTCCCGCTGCAGAATGTCCATGAGCATCAGGTGCGGTTCATGCGTGATTTTGAACAACAGCGCGGCGTCGCTTTTCTGATTCTGTTTTTCTCACATCGGGACGAGTTTTATTATCTTCGCTATGAGGAGCTGCAGCGCTTCTGGGACCGCAGCGTTTCCGGCGGACGAAAGAGCATTCGCCGGGAAGAGCTGGATGAAGGATTTTTCTTTCAGATGCACAGCGGCCTCATGGTCCCTTATCTGGAACCGCTGCAGAGAGATCTGGAACAGCGCGGGGAGGCATAGCGAACATGTGCGGAGTTTCCGGAAAATCGAAAAAATGAGTTGGGCAGGGCTTGACTTTCTGTTTCGCTCACATTATAATAGCGATGTTTCACATGCTATCATAGTAGCATATTAGCAGACTAAAGTGTCTGGGCGGCAGGATCAGTCGGCAGACAGGAGGTTTTATGGGAAATCAGTTATTACACACGCCGGAGGGTGTGCGTGACATTTATAGTGACGAGTGTGAGAGAAAATCCATTCTGGAGAAAAAGATCAACACGATTTTAAAATCATTCGGTTATCATCTGATTCAGACGCCGACCTTTGAGTTTTTTGATATTTTCGGCAAGGAAATCGGCACAACGCCGTCGAAGGATCTGTATAAGTTTTTTGACCGGGAGGGAAACACGCTCGTTTTGAGGCCGGATATCACGCCCTCGATCGCCCGCTGCGCTTCCAAATATTACATGGAGGATGAGCTTCCGATCCGTTTTTGCTATACCGGAAATACGTTTATCAATAACAGCAGCTATCAGGGGCTTTTGAAGGAGAGCACACAGTCCGGCGCGGAGTATATCGGGGACGCTTCCGTGGAGGCGGACGCCGAGATGATTGCCCTGACGGTTCAGCTTCTCCTCGACGCGGGACTGAAGGAGTTTCAGGTCAGTGTCGGCCATGTGGATTTTCTGAACGGTCTCTTTGAGGCGGCCAGTCTCGGTGAGGAGACGGAGAATCAGATTCGCGATCTGCTCCTGAACCGGAATTTTTACGGCGTGGAGGATATCATTGCCCATGCGGGATTAAATGAGAACCTTACATGGCTGTTTGGGCTTTTAAAGGATGTGATGCTGACGAAGGTAAAGCTGCAGGAGGCCAGAACGAGGGCACAGGATTATCCGAAAATCGACTGGGCGCTTCAAAGGCTGGAACAGTTGGAGGATCTGCTGCGCATTTATAAAGTGGAGCAATATGTCTTTTATGAGGTGGCGATGGTGTCCGGTCTGCATTACTATACCGGCATTATCTTTTCCGGCTACACCTTCGGAAGCGGGGAGGTCGTTGTGCGGGGCGGACGTTACGATCATCTCCTCCGCCATTTCGGAAAGGACGCGCCGGCCATCGGCTTTGCGGTCACGATCGAGAAGCTGATGAACGCTCTGCAGCGCCAGAATATCCGGATTCCGTTGGAAAACCGGGCCAAGTGGTTTGTCTATACGCCGGAACGCCATACGGACGCGATACGTGATGCGATCGTGCTTCGGCGGGAGGGGGAGAATGTGGAGATGATGCCCATCACGGAGACAAATACGGAGGAAACTTATCGCCGGTACGCGGAGCAGTTTCATGTGCAGGATATTGTGTTTTATCTGTAACAACAGAAGAGAGAAAGGATAAATCAGAAAATAATATGCGTTATTTGACGTTTGCATTGGGAAAAGGCCGTCTCGCGAAAACATCCCTGAAAATGTTTGAGGAGGTCGGCATTACCTGTGAGGAAATGAAGGACAAGGATACCCGCAGGCTGATCTTTGTCAATGAGGAGCTGAAGCTTCGCTTCTTTCTGGCGAAAGGACCGGATGTCCCGACCTATGTGGAGTACGGGGCGGCGGATATCGGCATCGTCGGCCGGGATACGATTCTGGAGGAAGGGCGGAATATCTACGAGGTTCTCGACCTCGGATTCGGTGCCTGCCGGATGTGTGTCTGCGGGCCGGAGTCATCGCGGGAGCTGCTGCGGCACCACGAGCAGATTCGGGTGGCAACCAAATATCCGCGGATTGCAAAGGACTATTTTTATAACAAAAAGCATCAGACTGTTGAGATCATCAAGCTGAACGGCTCGGTAGAGCTGGGAGCCATTGTGGGTCTGGCGGATGTGATCGTGGATATCGTGGAGACCGGTTCCACCTTAAAGGAAAACGGGCTGGTCGTGCTGGAGGAGGTTTGTCCCCTCACGGCGCGGATGGTGGTCAATCCGGTGAGCATGAAGCTGGAGCAGGAGCGCATCCAGAGGCTGATCACGGATCTGCGCGGCCTGATCGTGAAAGACCACGGCCCGGTGTAAAGACAGATATAGCTGCAAACAGAAATCATTTATACGGAAGGAATTATAATCATGCGTACTTTGCAACTGACGCGCGATACGATCAGCAGCCTTTTAGCGGATCTGTTGAAGCGCAGTCCGAATAATTATTCAGAATATGAGGCAAGTGTAAACGCGATTATCGCGGATGTGAGAGAGCGGCGGGATGAGGCAGTGTTTGACTACACGGAGCGCTTCGACGGCGCAAAGCTGACTGCGGAGACGGTGGAGATAACGCAGGCGGAGATGGATGAGGCATACGCCGCGGTTGATCCGGCGCTCCTTGATGTAATTCGGAAGGCAAAAGAAAACATCCGGACTTATCATGAAAAACAACGCCAATACAGTTGGTTTGACAGCACGATTCCGGGGACGATGCTCGGGCAGAAGGTGACCCCGATCGCGAAGGCCGGCGTCTATGTTCCGGGCGGCAATGCGGTTTATCCGTCGTCCGTGCTGATGAATATTATTCCTGCCCGTGTGGCCGGTGTGGAGGAGATCATCATGACGACGCCATGCGGGCGGGACGGCAAAGTGAATCCCGCGACACTGGTAGCGGCGCGGGAAGCCGGTGTCGACCGTGTGTTCAAGGTGGGCGGCGCGCAGGCGATCGCGGCCATGGCATTTGGAACAGAGAGCATTCCGAAGGTGGATAAGATCGTCGGACCCGGCAATATCTATGTGGCACTGGCGAAGAAGGCGGTCTTCGGTTATGTGAGCATCGATTCCATCGCCGGACCCAGCGAGATTCTGGTGCTCGCGGATGAAACGGCAAAACCGCGCTATGTGGCGGCGGATCTTCTGTCGCAGGCGGAACATGATGAGCTGGCGTCCACGATTCTGATCACGACGAGCGAGACGCTTGCGAAGCAGGTTTCCGGGGAGGTTGACCGTTTTCTTGCGAAGCTGTCCCGAAAGGCGATCATTGAGAAGTCTTTGGAAAATTACGGGTATATTCTGATTGTGCCGGATCTGGACACGGCGATTGAAACGGTCAACGAGATCGCGTCGGAGCATCTGGAAATTGTCACGGCCAATGCGTTTGAGGTGATGACCAAAGTTAAAAATGCCGGAGCCATTTTCATCGGGGAGTATTCCAGTGAGCCGCTGGGTGATTATTTTGCGGGGCCGAACCATGTTCTGCCGACTAACGGGACAGCGCGGTTTTTCTCGCCGCTGTCGGTGGATGATTTCATCAAAAAATCCAGCATTATTTCCTATTCACGGGAGGCGCTTCAGGGTGTATACAAAGATATCGCACAGTTCGCGCAGTGCGAGCAGCTTACCGCACATGCAAATTCCGTGCTGGTGCGCTTTGAGGATGAGAAATGTGACGGACGGTAACAGGAAGGACAGAAAAAGAAAAGGAGCGACTGCGGGTATGGACAGAATTGCAAACGTAAAGAGAAAGACGAATGAGATAGATATCGGCCTGACGCTCAATCTGGACGGGCGCGGAAAGCAGACGATTGCGACGGGCATCGGTTTTTTTGACCATATGCTATCCGGTTTTGCAAGGCATGGATTTTTTGATCTGGAGGTTCGTGTAAAGGGCGATCTGGAAGTGGATTGCCATCACACGGTCGAGGATACCGGCATTGTTCTGGGCACGGCCATCCGCGAGACGATCGGGGACAAGAAGGGGATCCGCCGCTTCGGGAGTATGATTCTTCCCATGGATGAGACGCTCGCACTGGCTGCCATCGACCTGTCCGGCCGCCCTTATTTCGTGATGGACGCCGATTTCCCCACGGAAAAAGTGGGGGATATGGATACGGAGATGGTGCGTGAGTTTTTCTACGCCGTCTCTTACGCCGCGGGGATGAATCTCCACCTGAAAATTTTATCCGGATACAACAGCCACCACATGATCGAGGCGCTGTTTAAGGCGTTCGGAAAGGCGTTGGATGAGGCATCATCGTTTGACCCGCGCATCACGGATGTATTATCGACGAAAGGCAGTTTGTAGGTATGGAAAACAGAACAGAACTCAAAGCCGCCATGGATTGGACATCCCTGAAGCGGAACGCGGATGATATGATACCGGTCGTTGTGCAGGATTACGAGACGGACGAGGTTCTCATGCTGGCTTATATGGATGAGGAAGCCTATCACTACACGCTGCAGACCGGAAGAATGGCCTATCACAGCAGAAGCCGCAACGAGCTGTGGGTGAAGGGGCTGACATCCGGGCATTTCCAGTATGTAAAATCGTTAAAGATCGACTGCGACAGGGATACGATCCTTGCGAAAGTTATTCAGGTCGGTGCGGCCTGCCATACCGGAAACCACAGCTGCTTTTATACGGAGCTTGCATGGGAGAAAACAGATGCAGATGATCTTTTTTGATATGGACGGGACGCTGCTTCCCATGGATCAGGATAAATTTACAAACGGATATTTTAAATTTCTGGCGCAGAAAATGGCGCCGCACGGTTATGAGCCGAAGAAGCTGATCGAGTCTGTCTGGGCAGGGACGAAAGCGATGATTGTAAACGATGGGAGCTGTACGAACGACAAAGTTTTCTGGCGTACCTTCGCCTCTATCTACGGCGAGGACTCTCTGAAGGATTATGATGTTTTTGAGGAATTCTACCGGGTGGAGTTTCAGCAGGCGAAAATGTTCTGCGGCTATAATCCGCAGGCGGCAGGAGCCGTATATGCGGCGAAAAAGGTCGGATACCGCGTGGCGCTTGCCACGAATCCGCTGTTTCCGGCGATCGCCACAGAGAGCCGCATCCGCTGGGCGGGTCTGGAGCCGGACGACTTCGAGCGGTATACGACATACGAGAATATCAGTTACTGCAAGCCGAATCTGTCCTACTATCTGGAGGTGGCACGGCATCTGGGCGTCGCGCCCGAAGAGTGCCTGATGGTCGGCAATGATGTCGGGGAAGACATGGTCGCCCGTGAGACCGGAATGGAGGTCTTTCTTCTCACGGACTGCCTGTTAAACCGGGAAAATAAAAACATTTCCGATTATCCGCAGGGCGGGTTTTCAAATTTATCTGATTTCCTCGGGATATAATTTCGGACAGGAGTCATATTTGTCCGTCTGATTCATAAAGATGTAGTAACGATTCCGCATGGAGATTTTTATATATGGATCAGCAGCGGTATTATGACCGAAAGCAGTATGTCGAGGAGGCGCGAAGCAGCTTTGATGCGCGGCCGGAAAAGCGCGGGCGCGAGGAGCGGGAGCATAACGATGCGGAGGCTGCGCCGCGGAGTTTCTTTAAGCTGAGACTCTTTCTTTCCGCTATTCTTGTCGCCGGATTTTTCCTGATGCGGGTGAGCGGGTGGAGCTGTTTCGGAATCGGTGCCGCGGCGATTGAGGAGAAAATTAAGAGCAGTATTTCCCTGCCGGATTCTTTTTCCAACCTGTCGGAGCTGGTCACGATCGCCGGAGAAAAGTAAAAATGATACGGGTGATTTTTTGCGCAGCGGTTGACAGATCAAAGCCGCGGTGGTAGTATAGAGAAGTAAAAAGATAAAGTCGATGAGCAAAAAGAGTACTTTTACAGACTGCCCTACAGAGAGCCGGTGCGGCTGAGAGCCGGTGAGCAAGTGTGAGAGGAATGGGTTTGCGAGATGCTTCTGCGAAACGTTTTTACCGCCAAGTAGCAGTCGCCGTGTCCTCACGTTACAGAGGGAAGATATCGGATCAAGAGGATCGGGATGCCCGCTTGCGGAGCAGCCGGTATGAGATTCTGTATCGGATGAGGTCGACCGGGTGTCTTCTGTCAGGTATCCGTCGATGAACAAGGGTGGCACCACGATGATTCGTCCCTGATTGCAGTTTATGCAGTCACGGGGCTTTTTTTAGTTTCAAAATTCAATCAGGAGAGACAGCGGTATGAAGCGAGTTTTAAAGCTTTACAAAAAAACGGTGAGCATCATAAATGAGACGCCCATTGAAATGTATGAAAATCTGGTGGGAAAGAAAAAGGGCTTTCTGTTGGAGAGCTATGATAAAAATTATGATATGTTCACCATCTTCGGCGCGGAGCCGGAGGAGATCATTACCTCGCGGGGGAATGCGCTTGTCATCACAAGAGGGGTCGGCTCCGAGGAGGTGCGGGAGGGAAATCCCCACGAGCGCCTGAAGGAATACTACAGCGAGTTTGAGATCCGGAAGGATAATCACGAGCTTTCTTTTACCGGCGGGCTGGTGGGCAATCTCGGTTATGATTATATCCGCTATACGGAAGATCTGCCGGACAATAATCCGGATGATATCGGGATTGAGACGATTCAGATGATGCTGATGACACGCTTCCTTGTCGTGGATCATGTGTCCGAAACCATGACGGCCATTGTTCTGGACGGGGATAATGAGGAAGGGAAAAAACGTGCATTATCCGCGGCGGCCGGGATGATCGACGGGGCGTGGACAGATCGGCCGGAGAATCACAGGGACAGCGCTTTTGTCCGGGACGGAAAGATTGTCCACAAAACAGACACATTGGAGGAGTACAGTGAAAAGGTGGAGAGAATCCGCCATTACATCCGCGAGGGACATATTTTCCAGACGGTGCTTTCTCAGCGGTGGACGATAGAGACCGGTCAGGACGGATTTACCCTCTATAAGCATCTGAGGGAGATCAATCCGTCGCCGTATCTGTACTACTATAATTACGGGGACTTTGAAGTGATCGGCAGCTCGCCGGAGATGATCGTGAAACAGCAGGGCGACCGGGTATATACCTGTCCGATCGCGGGCAGCCGTCCGCGCGGAAAGTCGAAGGAGGAGGACATTGCGCTGACAGAGGAGCTTCTGGCGGATGAGAAGGAGCAGGCGGAGCATGTGATGCTGGTCGATCTGGCGCGAAATGACATGGGGCGTATTTCCGAGTTCGGAACGGTGAAGGTCACAGAATTTATGAAGGTGCAGTATTACTCCCACGTGATGCACATCGTCTCTCTGGTGGAGGGACGAAAAAAGGGCGTCTGCCATCCGCTAGATTTGGTCGCATCCTTCCTTCCGGCTGGAACTTTGAGCGGCGCGCCGAAGATTCGCGCCATGGAGATTATCGATGAGCTGGAGACGACCCGCCGTGGACTCTACGGCGGAGCGACCGGGTATGTGGACTTTTCCGGTGATATGGATTTCTGCATCACGATTCGCACGATGGTAAAGCAGGGCAAAAAGGTATATCTGCAGGCAGGCGCGGGTATCGTCGCGGACTCCGTTCCCGAAAAGGAGTATCAGGAGTGCTGCAATAAGGTGATGGCTTTGGCGAAGACGTTGGTAACGGAGGAGAACTTATGATTTTACTCATTGATAATTACGATTCATTTACCTACAATCTGTACCAGTTCATGGGGATTTTTGCAAATGATATCCGTGTCGTCCGGAACGATAAGATTACGATTGACGAAATTCGCGCAATGCAACCGGAGAAAATTGTCCTCTCGCCGGGGCCGAAGGATCCGAAGGAGGCCGGAATCTGCATGGATCTGGTTCGCGCGTTCTATGACAAAGTGCCGATCCTCGGCATCTGCCTCGGACACCAGTGTATCGGGGAGGCGCTGGGCGGGACGGTCTCCTACGCGAAAAAGCTGCTGCACGGAAAACAGTCTGTAATCCGCCACTCCGGCACCGGGATTTTTGAGGGCGTGCCGTCTCCGCTGAAGGTGGCGCGGTATCACTCCCTTGCCGTTCAGGCGGAGGGACTTTCGGATTGTCTGGAGATCTCGGCGCAGACGGAGGACGGGGAGATCATGGCGATCCGGCATCGGGAGTATCCAGTGTATGGGATGCAGTTTCATCCGGAGTCGATCTATACGGAGCATGGGAAAAAGATATTGGAAAACTTCTTAGAAATTGATTGGCGGACGCTTCGGATGTCATGATATATTTCACACAACCGGGGCAACGCTTCGACAAACTAATCGCTAACTGCGACTAAGACGCTCAGGAGAGCC
>JAJQBM010000043.1 GCA_021203285.1 Clostridiales bacterium
GTTTCCATCATCCGTATGGCCTGCACATTCTCCTTTACGTCGTGAACACGCACAAAGGCACAGCCGCAGTTCACGGCATATACGGTGGTCGCCACCGTTCCGATCACCCGCTCATCGGCCGGCACATCCAGCGTCAGCCCGATCACCGATTTCCGTGAAGTGCCGAGAAGAACCGGATAACCGAACTGCATCAGCCTGTCCATACGGCGAATAGCCGTCAGATTATTTTCATATGTCTTTCCGAATCCCACACCGGGATACAGTATAATGCGGTCGTCCCGGATACCTGCCTGCTTTGCCAGCCGCACCGTCCCGGCGAGATCCTCGCACCACTCTCTCTCAAAATCCATGTAATCCGCCTGCTCCCGGTTGTGCATCAGGCAGCAGGCTGCCTCCGAATCCGCGATGACCCGGCCCATATCGCTGTCATACTTTAACCCCCAGATATCGTTGATCAGGTCGGCGCCCGCCTCCAGCCCCGCCTGTGCCACTTTGCTCTTATAAGTGTCCAGAGAAACCGGAATGTCAAACCGCGCCTTCACCGCCTCGATCACAGGCGTCACCCGGCCGATTTCCTCCTCATCCGAAATTTTTGTATATCCGGGCCGCGTGGACTCGCCGCCAATGTCGATGATATCCGCGCCTTCCCCGATCATCCGCTCTGTCTGCGCCAATGCCCGGTCTGTGGAATTGTATCGCCCGCCATCTGAAAAGGAATCCGGCGTCACATTCAGGATTCCCATCACATAGGTCTTATTTGCCGTGTCAAATTCGCGGTTCCCTATCCTCATTTCGCTTTTTCGTCCTTTCTTTCCGCCCAATTCCCCGAATCACCGGCAGATACTCCGGTTTTTCTCTGATTCCTCCCATTTACAGGTATCCGCCGCCGGGCAGCAGAAACAATTCCTTGAGAGCTGGTCTGCCCGCTCGATATAGTAGCTGATCGCGCTCTTGTCCTCATATCGGTATTGCCTGCCGTGATGCTCCCGGATAAAACAGCAAACCTCGTCAATCCACTCGCGGGGATATCCGACTTCGGTCAGAATCTGCCGCGCCAGTCTGACACCGGCAATGGCGTGATGCTCCCCCGTCCGGCATTGAGCCGATCGGCCGATGTCATGGATGAGCCCGGCCACATAGATGCGATCCTTTCTCTCCTCCCGTTCTGTCCGGTCCGCATCCATGTCCTGCGCATTTGTCACGCTGTTCTCAATGCAGAGAATCCACGCGATTCTGGCGACATCCAATCCATGCTCCAGCTCGTGATGGCAGTAGATTCGTTCGCGCTCGTCCTCCTGAACCTCCCGCATGATCTGCAGAAACCGCTCGTTATGTAATAATCGATCCGTGTACTTCATACTCACCCAATAATTCCCGGAACGCCGCCCGGACTCCTCTCAGATAATAGAGGGAGCCAAATGCCAGAATCACATCCTGCGCATCCGCCGCCTCCATGGCATATGATACTGCATCATGCGGATTTTCACAAGGGATTGCATCGATCTTTTCCTTTTGCAACTGCTTTGCCAGCTCCGTCGCCGAGAGCGCCCGCGGATTCGGCGGCGTCACCGTGTAAACCCGGTCGCCCTCCCGAAACATGATATGAATCATCCGGTCGTACTCCTTGTCCGCGAGAACCCCCATAATGTAAATAATTCTGCGGTTTGGAAAGCTATGTTTCACCGAGGCATACAGTTTGAGAACAGCATCCTCATTGTGCGCGCCGTCCAGATAAACGTCCGGAGAAGCATAAATCTGTTCAAACCGACCCGGCCACCGGACCTTTTTCAGACCCTCTCTGACCGTTTTCCGGCAAATTTTCGGGTAATCCTTTTTCAGAACCTCCAGAACCTGAAGCACGCAGGCCGCATTTTCTACCTGAAATTCTCCGGCTAGCCTCAGCGATATGTTCATCAGGCGATCATCCGTCTTTCCGGCCAACACAAGAGACGCCCGGCTCTCTTCACACTTTTTGCGAATCACCGCCATCGCCTCCGGCTTCTGCTCCATGACAACCACCGGACAGCCCTTCTTGATAATTCCGGCCTTCGCCCCGGCAATTTCCGTCAGTGTATTGCCCAGAAACTTCGTATGGTCCCGACTGATCGAAGTCAGGACACTCACCAGAGGTTTTTGGATCAGGTTCGTCGCATCCTCCGCGCCGCCCATGCCGACCTCCACCAATGCAATGTCACAGTTTTCCTCATAAAACCACAAAAAGGCCGCCGCCGTCTCCACCTCAAAGCGCGTGGGATGAGGCAGGCCATCCTGAACCAGACACCGACACGCAGCGGCCACCTCCGTAAAAATCTCCGCCAGCCGCACTTTCTCAATGGGCTTCCCGTTCATCAGGAACTCCTCCTCATAGGAGAACACATCCGGCGTGTCAAACCGCCCTGTCCGATACCCCGACTCGACAAGAACCGAGGAGAGCATCACGCCTACGGATCCCTTCCCATTCGTGCCCGCAATGTGAACGATGGGGATGCGCTCCTGCACATCGCCCAGCTCCCTCATCAGAGCACGGATGCCGGTCAGACCGGGCTGAATGCCGTATTTTTGTGTCTCGTCCAGAAAGGACATCGCTTCTTCATAATTCATAACCGGTCTCACCCTGCCATCGCGTTTTTAATATAAAACTTTCCTTTCATAGCAATTCCGTTCAGTCATGATGCAGGACATCACCACATCGAATGGATCTGCCGGAAGCTGATCCGCTATCTGCAGCTCATATGCCACTCCCATCATGACACACCGATTGTCCCCCGCGAAATGACGGTCATAGTAGCCCTTTCCGAACCCCATGCGATTCCCATGGCGGTCAAAGGCCACGCCGGGCGTCAGCACGAGTGCCACCTCCCCGCGCCAGTCCGCGGGAACCGGCCGGGATGGTCCGTCCAAAGGATCCGATTCACCGTCCTCCGACGGCTCCATCACGCCAAAGGCTCCCTCCGAGAGCTGTCCAAAATCCTCCACCTCAAAAAACCGCAGTTCTTCCCCAAACACCTTCGGAAACGCCACACGCTTTCCCTGCCGCCATGCCGCCTCCACAACCGGGCGGATATCCGCCTCATTGCCCAGAGGATAGTAGGCGTAGATATATTTTGCATTTTTAAACAGGGGACTCTCTGAAATCCGTCTGCAGATTCGGGCGGACAATCTCTCCGCCAAGTCCCGGTCCATATCGTTCCGGAGCGTCCTGTATTTCTTTCTCATTTCCTGTTTCTGCGTCATACACGGTTTCCTCTCTCCGGACAGTACAACACCGCCCGACATCTCTGCCGGGTGGCATCTTCCCTTTTATCATTTCACATATAGCTTTTCACATTACGATCTACAGCAGTCCGCCGATGGAGAGGAAGATCGGTGCAAACACCAGTGACACGATGGTCATCAGCTTGATCAGGATATTGATGGACGGTCCGGACGTATCCTTGAACGGATCTCCGACCGTGTCGCCGACAACCGCCGCCTTATGCGGTTCACTTCCCTTGCCGCCGTGCCGGCCGCTCTCGATATACTTTTTCGCGTTATCCCACGCTCCGCCGGAGTTTGCCATGAAAATCGCCATCATAACGCCCGTGACCAACGCTCCCGCCAGCAGTCCGCCGAGAGCCTCCGGTCCTAAGAGGATGCCGACAACGATCGGCACGACGATCGCGATCACACCCGGAACAATCATTTCCTTAAGAGACGCCTGTGTGGAAATGCCGATGCAGGTCTTGTAATCCGGCCGACTCGTTCCCTCCAGAATCCCCGGATCTGCCTTGAACTGTCTGCGGACCTCCTCGATCATCTTGTAAGCCGCTTTGGATACCGCTTCCATGGTAATTGCAGAGAAGAGGAACGGAAGCATCGCGCCGATAAACAGTCCGACGATCACGGTCGGGACCAGCAGGTCAATCGCCGTAAGCTCCACCGCCTCCGCATAGGAGACAAAGAGGGAAAGCGCTGTCAGAGCCGCGGATCCGATTGCAAAACCCTTGCCGATGGCTGCGGTCGTATTTCCAACGGAATCCAGTGAATCCGTGATCTCACGAACGCTCTCATCCAGTCCGGACATCTCGGCAATGCCGCCCGCATTGTCCGCGATCGGGCCGTAAGCGTCAACGGCAACCGTGCTGCCCGTCGTCGCAAGCATGCCGACCGCCGCAAGTGCGATACCGTACACGCCGCTGAACTGATAGGCCACGAAGATACCGGCAGCGATCAGAATGATCGGCCATGTGCAGGAGTTCATACCGACCGCAAGGCCGCTGATGATGTTTGTCGCAGAACCGGTCTCGGACTGCTCCGCAATCTTCTGCACAGGTTTATATTTGTCAGAGGTGTAATACTCGGTAATCCGCCCGATCAGAATACCGACCAGCAGACCGGCAATGATCGCGCCGCACGGCTTGTAAGAGCCGAGCATCGGCTTGCTCAGCACGATAGCCAGAACGATGGTGATGATATCCGCCACATTGCTTCCGGTATTCAGCGCCTTCTGCGGGTCTCCGCCGTCCTTGCCGCGGACGAAGAAAATACCGATGATGGAGGCGATGATACCCACGGCCGCCAGCACCAGCGGATACAGCGCTCCGCCGAGCTGCCCGAAGGAACCGGAGATGCCGGATGCGATCAGCCCCAGCGTGATCGCCGAGATGATGGAACCTACATAGGACTCAAACAGATCCGCGCCCATACCGGCGACATCGCCGACGTTGTCACCCACGTTATCCGCGATAACGGCCGGGTTGCGCGGGTCATCCTCCGGGATACCGGCCTCAACCTTACCGACAAGGTCCGCGCCGACATCCGCAGCCTTCGTGTAGATACCGCCGCCCACACGGGCAAACAGTGCAACCGAGGATGCGCCGAGAGAAAATCCGAATAAAATAGAGGAATTGCCGGTGATCAGATAAATCGCGCTCACACCGAGAAGTCCGAGCCCGACCACGCAGAGCCCCATCACGGCTCCGCCGCGGAATGCGACCGGAAGCGCCGCAGACATTCCCTTCTCCTTAGCGGCGTTCGCGGTCCGGACATTGGCGCGCGTCGCGACGCTCATACCGAAATATCCGGCCAGAATTGAAAAGACCGCGCCGATCACAAAGCAGACCGCCGTCGGCCAACTGATGGCAAATCCCACCACGACAAAGACCACAACGATAAAAATAATCAGAATCTTGTACTCTGAAAACAGGAACGCCTGCGCGCCCTCATGGATCGCCGCGGAAATCTCCTTCATCCGATCCGTGCCCTCCGGCTGCTTTCTCACATTCGCAGCCAGCCCCGCGGCGACAATCAGCGCGATGACGGCAATGGCCGGAATAATTACAGTCCAGGTTACCATTTCAACTACCTCCCATATAACATAAAATCTGAAATTATAGTAGCATATGCACAACAGGAAAGTCAACACTCGTTAATTACTTATCAAGGATTCACAGAATGTTCCCATTTTTCTTCCGTTTTGTCTAAAAAAATATCCGACTTTCCGAGGCAAAAAATCGTCAAAGTGACCACACGGTTCCTAACGTTTTACCCCCTTCGTGTCGCGTCCCCCGATGCGGAGACGGTTCAGGGCGATCTCCTTCCCGTTCACCGTGACGGCCGGGCTCTCCTCTCCGTTCAGCACCCACCCGGATGCCAGCGAATCCCCCTCGCCGAGCTTCATTCCGCGGACACCGAGAGTGCCCTTTTTCTTCTCCGGAATATCCGATGCCGCGATCCGGAGAAAGTAATTTTTCCGGGACTGCATGACAAACGTGTCCTCCTCCGCGGCAACGCCCGCATACAGAAGCCGGTCGTCCTCCAACAGCTTCGTCGCTGCCGTTGTCCGCTTCGCCACATCAAACTCCGCACCGTCCACGCGCTTTATCATCGCTGCCGCAGTGGCAAAAATGACCTTTCGGTCACGCACGGCAGACAACGGCAGAATCGAGACAATGCTCTCGTTTTCACTGGAATAATTGCAGATATTATCCACCGGGATACCGCGATCCCGGAATTTCCCATACGGGACATCCTCCATCTTTACCAGATGCATCTGCCCGATATCCGTGAAAAGGCAGAGCCGGTCGTCGCTCATACAGGAAAAGACCTGCCGGTTCTCCGCATCCGCGGCCTCCTTGTTTCGCTCGTAGGTGGGCAGGTCGACGGATTTGACATAGCCGAAACGATCCACCAGAAGGACAACGGGAAACGCATCCGCTTTTTTCTCCTCATATACCGCAGCCTTGCCATTTTCGATAACGGTCCGGCGCGGTGCGGCAAACTCCTGTTTCAGCTCCTTCATTTCCTGCATCAGAACCTTCGCCATGGCAGCGCGGCTGCCGAGCACCTTCTCATAGAAAGCAATATTTTTCAGCGTCTCATCGTGCTCCTTAATCAGCGCCTCGATCTCCAGCCCGATCAGCTTGTACAGACGCATATCCAGAATCGCCTGTGCCTGGCGCTCCGTGAAATGCAGCATGGAGGCCGTCTTCTGTGAGAGCTTTGACCGGAATTTGATGCCTTCCGTGTTGCCCTCCACCAGACACGCCTTTGCCTGCTTAATGTTTTTGCTCCCGCGAAGAATCTCGATGATCAGGTCGATGACGTCGCAGGCGCGGATCAGACCCTCCTGAATCTCCTGTTTCTCGCGCTCCTTATTCAGGAGTGTCGTGTATTTCCGCGTCGCAAGCTCATACTGGAACTGAACATTGTGACGGATGATGCTGACGATTCCCATCGTCTCCGGCCGTCCGCCCGCGACAGCCAGCATATTGACGCCGAAAGTATCCTCCAGCCGTGTCTTTTTATACAGCAGATTGCAGATATTTTCCGCATCCGCGCCCTTTTTCAGCTCAATGACAATGCGGATCCCTTCCTTGGAGGACTGGTTCGAGATATCCGTGATATCCGTCGTTTTTTTCGTCTCCACCAGACTGTAGACATCGTTTAAAAATTTGCCGATGTTCGCGCCGATCATGGTGTAGGGAATCTCGGAGATCACAATGCGCTCCCTGCCGCCCTTTACCTTCTCGATCTCCACCTTGCCGCGCATGCGGATCTTGCCCATTCCGGTCTCATAGACCTCGCGCAGCTCGTCCTTGTTGATGACAATGCCTCCGGTCGGGAAATCCGGTCCGGGGATGATTTCAAACATCTCCTCCGTCGTGATATCCGGATTCTTCATATAGGCGATCACCCCGTCGATCACCTCACCGAGATTGTGCGGCGGTATGCTCGTCGCCATGCCGACCGCGATGCCTTCCGCGCCGTTGACCAGAATATTCGGAATTTTTACCGGAAGGACAGACGGTTCTTTCTCCGTCGCGTCAAAATTCGGGATAAAATCGACCACGTTCTTATCCAGATCGGCAAGATATGCCTCCTGCGTGATTTTCTGCAGGCGCGCCTCCGTGTAGCGCATGGCCGCCGCTCCGTCTCCCTCAATGGAGCCGAAGTTGCCGTGCCCGTCCACCAGCGGCATCCCGCACTTAAAATCCTGCGCCATCACGACCAGCGCGCCGTAGATGGAGCTGTCCCCGTGGGGATGATATTTACCCATCGTATCACCCACGATACGGGCGCTCTTGCGGTACGGGCGGTCGTACCGGATCCCCAGCTCATACATATCATACAGTGTCCGGCGCTGCACCGGCTTTAGCCCGTCCCGGACATCCGGCAGTGCGCGCGCCACGATCACGCTCATCGCGTAGTCAATATAGGATTTCTGCATAATTTCAGAATATTCTGTTTGAAGAATCTGTTCCCCTGTGTTGCTCATCTTATATTTCCCCTCATCCGTCAGACATCTAACTCTGCTTCATTGGCATGTTCGTAAATAAACGCTCTCCGCGGCGGCACATCCGTACCCATGAGCATCTCCGTGACATCGGAGGCCATACGCCCGTCGTCAATGCTGACCCGCTTTAAGATGCGGCGGGCCGGATCCAGCGTCGTCTCCCAGAGCTGCTCCGCATCCATCTCGCCAAGGCCCTTGTACCGCTGAAGGGTAAAGCTGCCCTTGTGGCTGCGCCGATAGCGCTCCAGCGCCGCATCGTCATAGAGGTATTCCTCCTCCCCTTTGGAGGGGATCACCTTGTACAACGGCGGCATGGCAATGTAGACATGTCCCTCAAAAATCAATTCCGGCATAAACCGGTAAAACAGCGTCAGCAGAAGTGTCGCGATATGCGCGCCATCCACGTCGGCATCCGCCATGATCACGATCTTGTCATAGCGCAGCTTGGTAATATCAAAATCATTGCCGTATCCTTCCGAAAATCCGCAGCCGAACGCGTTGATCATCGTCTTGATCTCCGCATTTGCCAGAACCTTGTCAATGCTGGCCTTCTCCACATTTAAGATCTTACCGCGGATGGGAAGAATCGCCTGAAAGCTCCGGTCTCTCGCTGTCTTCGCAGAACCGCCGGCGGAGTCTCCCTCGACGATAAAAATCTCGCATCGGGAGGCATCGCGACTCTCGCAGTTTGCCAGCTTCCCGTTCGAGTCAAAGGAAAACTTCTGCTTCGTCAGAAGATTCGTCTTTGCCCGCTCCTCCGTTTTTCGTATCTTCGCCGCTTTTTCGGCACAGGACAGGACCGTTTTCAGTGTTTCCAGATTTTTATCAAAATAAAGCTGAATCTCATCGCTGACAACCTTTGCCGTCACCTTCGCGGCGTCCGCGTTGTCCAGCTTCGTCTTCGTCTGTCCTTCAAAGCGGGGCGCGGGATGCTTGATGGAGATCACCGCTGTCATGCCGTTTCTCACATCCGCGCCGGTGAAATTCGCATCCTTCTCTTTTAAGACGCCGATCTGACGCGCATACTGATTCATCACGGTGGTCAGCGCCGTCTTAAACCCCGTGATATGAGTGCCGCCCTCCGCGTTGTAAATATTGTTGCAGAAGCCGAGAATATTCTCATGGAACTCTCCGGTGTACTGAAACGCCGCCTCCACCGTGATCCCGTCGCTCTCTCCATGGAAAAAAATCGGCTCATGGAGCGTCTCCGCCTTTTTGTTCAGGTCACGGACAAAGCCGGTGATTCCCTCCTCCTCGTGGAATTCGATATGCTCCGCCTTCTCGACGCGCAGGTCATCGAAAATGATCGTCAGCCCCGGATTTAAATAGGCCGTCTCGTGAAGGCGGCTCTTGATTTCATCCGCCTTGAAGCGTGTCTTTTCAAAAATCATCGGGTCGGGAAGAAAGTTGATCTTCGTGCCGGTCTGCTTTGTCTTCCCCAGAGTCGGGAGCAGGCCGTTCACCAGCTTTTCCGTGGGAATACCGCGTTCGTAGCGGTCATGATGGATCGCGCCGTCCCGGCTGATCTCAACGTCCAGATAGGTGGACAGAGCGTTTACCACCGAGGAACCCACGCCGTGAAGTCCGCCGCTGGTCTTGTATACCGAATCGTCGAACTTTCCGCCCGCATGGAGCGTGGAAAAAACCAGTCGCGCCGCCGGCATACCCTTCTCGTGCATCCCGACCGGAATCCCGCGGCCATTGTCCTCCACGGTGCAGGAGCCGTCCGCCTCCAGCACCACACGGATTCGGTCACAGGCACCCGCAAGGTGCTCGTCCACCGCGTTATCCAAAATCTCATATACCAGATGATTTAAGCCCTTCTGCGAGACGCTGCCGATGTACATACCGGGGCGCTTGCGCACCGCTTCCAGACCCTCCAAGACAGAAATACTCGACTCATCATAAGCCACTTTCTTTGCCATGTTCTCATTCCTCTTTCAAACATTTGTTCTTTTGCCGCAAACAGTTTAACACAGAAAAAAGAATCCCGCAAACAGACAAGTCTGCCTGTGGGATTCAGACCGTTTTTTATATAAGATCTCTGCGGATGGTTATTGTTGTCCGTCACAGCGCACTCATTGCCGAATGCCGCATACCCTTATGACTCAATGCCATGTTCTGCAAGCAAACGTCTCATTCGCTCCACCTCTGAGAGCAAATGCTCCTTCTCTGTGGAAAGTTGTTCGTTCTCTGTGAAGAGCTGCTCCTTCTCTGTAGAAAGTTGTTCATTCTCTGTCGAAAGCCGTTCATTCTTATTGCTCAACTGTGTTTTCTCCTCAACCAACTGCTCAATGATCTCCTCATTTTCCTCTTCCGCCAGTTGAAGTCTCCGCTCAAACGTATAATCCAGAGTCATAACACGTTTTACC
>JAJQBM010000142.1 GCA_021203285.1 Clostridiales bacterium
CAGGAAAAACTTTTTAATTTTTTTATTGTCTACTTGACGGGAAGCACACCATTCAGACTGTATTCCGCGGCTGAGCCTGTCAGGAAGATGACGGAGAGCAGGAGGCATTTCACAATGCAGTCTGCCCTCCGTTTTACTTTGTTTTTGATTAAAAGAAGCCACGCAATCAGATAAAAGGGTAGCTGCGGAAGCAGGAGAGCGGCGGTCATCGGGATGCTGCCAAGGGAGAACTGCATGGTAAGGACGGCGAGGAGAAAACCGAGCGACAGTCCAGCCCATCCGGTGAAGGCTGCCAGAACAATGCCTCCGATCTGAAAACAGGAGAATGTACAGAGAATGAGCCACAGAAGCAGTCTGTGTTTTAAGGTCCAGACAAAAAAGCCTGTCCATAACAGATCATGCGCCTCGTATTGCAGGCATGCGTTTTCAATCTGAAAGCCCAGCCAGAACGCCTCGTCCGCACAGCGGAGGTTGGCAGACAAAATTCCTGCCAGAAAGAAAGCAAAAAACAGGATAAGGTGGACCGTATACACGGTGGGGATGGATTTCTTTTTCAACAGTGCCGTCAATTTCTTTTTTCTCCGTCTTTTTATCATTCATATGAAAAAAAGATAACAATATGCGCCCTTTTGTGCTATGATAGCCATGGTTATTACAGAAACAGGATCGGATAAACTCTGCGTAAACGTTGGGTTGTCCGGATAAAAAAATGAGGGTATCGGCATATTGAGAGAAGTATACGGAAATATTTGCAGCGGAACGAATCTTCGCGCAAACCTGATTGAGTTAAAGAAAATGATAAAGGACAAAGCCGGACAGGAACAGCTCCGGAAGGTCTGCGGGGGCAATTATGATGTGATCATGAAGTGTCTGGCGGACGATGATCCGAAGGTGAGAAAGAATGCGGCTTCCGTTCTGGGCACGCTGGCGGTTCCGGAGGCCGTGGATGTCCTGATGGATGCCTACGAGGCGGAGGAGACGCTTTTTGTGCGCCCGGAGTATGTAACGGCGATGGCTGCGCTGGACTGCAGTGAATATCTGGCACAGTTTTACCGAAGACTGGATGAACTGCAAAGCTATGATGCACCGGAAAATGAGAGAAAACACATTCAGGCGGAGATTTCTGCATTGCGGGAACTGTTGCTGCGGAAAGAGGGAATGAAAAAACATGCGTTTTGCGGACACCTCAGGCCGAATACGGTGATTCTCACAACGCTTCCCGCTTTTCGCGACGCGCTTACGGCCGAGCTGCCGTTTCAAAAGAAACCGGTGGGAGGCGGTGTGCGCGCGACGATCACGGATATGAATCTGGTTCTGACCAACCGGCTCTGGCAGGAGATGCTGTTTTGCGTGGATTGCGGCGGAAGCGTTCCCGCCGTACCGGAGCAGGTTGCCCGGAGCCTGAAGGATTCCAATCTCGCAGCCATTCTCACAGAGAATCACAGGGGAGAGGCGCCGTTTTATTTCCGTGTCGGAATTGCGAGGGCGATGCCGCGTGAGGAGCAGAGTGAATTTGCCAGAAGGACGGCGAAGGCGATTGAGGAGGCTTTTGAAGGCGCGCTGCTTAATTCAGTGTCGCACTACGAGGTTGAGATCTGTCTGGTTGTCAATCGGGAGAAACAGATCCTGCCGTTTCTGAAGCTGTATACGCTGCCGGATCACCGGTTCCGTTACCGGAAATATCATGTGGCGGCGAGCCTGCGTCCGACGACGGCGGCAGGAATTGTGGCGCTGGCAAAGCCGTATCTGGCCGAGTATGCGCAGGTGCTTGATCCGTTCTGCGGTGTGGGAACGCTGCTTCTGGAGCGGCGTTTTGCGGGGCCGGTGCGCAGCACTTACGGCATTGACATTTTCGGGGATGCGGTTCAGAAGGCACGCGCCAACACAAAGCTTACCGGCATGCCCGTCAATTATATCAATCGGGATTTTTTCGATTTTACGCATGAGTATTTTTTTGACGAGATTATCACGGATATGCCGACTGTGGCCGGCGGGCGGGAGGAGACGGACGCGCTTTACCGCCGCTTTTTTGAGAGATCATGGGAGCTGCTGGCGGAGAAGGGCCGTGTGATCTGCTATTCCGGGGAGATGGGACTGGTCAAGAAATATCTTCGCATTACAGGGAAGTTTCGCCTGCTTAGGGAGATCTGCGTTCTGGAGAAGAGCGGGATGTATCTTTTTATTTTGGAGAAGAAATGATAATACGGCATGCGCATTGGAATACATGGTAAATCCTGTGTAAATGCGCTTGAATTCTTTTGAAATTATGTTACACTATTCCAGAATATTACATTTAGGAGAATGATCATGAAAACAGTAGAAGGCTATGTGAGAAGCATCCCGGATTTCCCGGAGCCGGGTATTATCTTTCGGGATATCACCACTGTAATACAGGACTCGGAGGGGTTAAAGCTTGCCATCGACGGGATGGAGCAGTTTCTGGAGGGCGTTGATTTTGACGTGGTCGTCGGAGCGGAGTCGCGCGGATTTGTTTTCGGAGCGCCTATTGCGAGAGATCTCGGAAAAGGGTTTGCCCTCGTCCGGAAAAAGGGCAAGCTGCCCTGTGAGACCATCTCTCAGGAGTATGCGCTGGAGTACGGCACGGCGGAGGTTGAGATACATACGGATGCCATCAAGCCGGGGCAGCGCGTAGTCGTGGTTGATGACCTGATGGCGACCGGCGGCACGATCGAGGCCAGCATCAAGCTTGTGGAGCGGCTGGGCGGCAAGGTCGTAAAAGTGCTTTTCCTGATGGAGCTTGCCGGATTAAACGGCAGGGAGAAGCTGGCGGGCTATGATGTGGATTCTGTCATCATTTATCCGGGAAAATAGTCGGGTTGACCGATGAATTTTGCGATCGAAACAGAGATTTTATGAAATTTGCACAATGCCCGGATGTAAAATGTGATGCATCCGGGCATTCTTTACAAAAAGAAAATTCTACAATTGCAGAGTATTGAAAAACGGGATAAAATAAAGTAGAATACATTTCGGCTAATTATGTTAAAAAATAGACAATCTAAGGAGGTAACACGAATGGCAGAAAATATTGCGCTGGACCGCATCGGGAAGCTGCTGGATGAGGGCAGTTTCGTGGAATTGGGCGCTTATGTATCCGCCCGCGTCACTGATTTTTCTCTGAAAGAACAGTCAGAGCCGTCGGATGGCGTCATCACCGGTTATGGACAGATTGAGGGGATTCCGGTCTTCGTTTACAGTCAGAACCGGGCGGTGTTAAACGGCACAATCGGGGAGATGCATGCGAAAAAGATTGCTGATTTATACGACAAGGCGATGAGGAGCGGAGCGCCGGTCATCGGACTGATCGACTGCGGCGGTTTCCGTCTGCAGGAGTCTGTCGACGCGCTGGAGAGCTTCTCTGCGATCCTTGCGAAGCAGATGGCATGTGCAGGCGAGCTTTTGATGGTCAGCGGTGTGTTCGGAGCCTGTGCGGGCGGCATGACCATGGTTCCGGCCCTCAGCGACTTTACCTATATGGCAAAGGGTGCGGATATGTTTGTGAACGCGCCCCACACGGTTACAGATGACAAAAAGATTTCACTTAAGTATGATGCTGCCGTATTTCAGAACGAAGTATCGGGACAGGCTGAGGTTGTGGAGAGTGAGGATGAGGTGATTGCGAAGATCCGCGCTCTTGTCGCCATGGTGGAGAATGAGGAGTACGGCTGCTGCGATCAGGGCGAGCTGAACCGTTATGTCACGGCGACTCCCGACACGCGCGCACTGCTTGCCGCGTGTGCGGATAATTATGATTTTCTGGAGGTCCGTCCGGCGTATCACCCGGAGATGGTGACCGGATTTTTAAAGCTGAACGGCATTCTGGTCGGCGCTGCGGGCAACGTACAGGCGTTGTATGATGAGAACGGCGCCGTGAAAAAGGAGCTGCCGAAGGGATTGACCGCGGGCGGCTGTGAGAAGGCGGCTGAGTTTATTGATTTCTGCTCCAAAGCGGCGATCCCGGTTCTGACGGTCTCCGCGGCGGACGGTTTTGCGGCGGTTGCGGATACAGAGGCGCACCTGCCGAAGGCACTGGCACATATGATGAGCGCCATTGCCGATCTCGGCGAGGCGAAGGTCAGCCTGATCACGGGCGACACCTACGGGTCGGCCTTTGTTGCGATGAACACCAAGCCGCTCTGGTGCGGTTCCTCGATGACATTCGCGTGGGACAGTGTAAAGGTCGGAATGATGGAGGCCGAGAAGGCTGCCAATATCCTTTTTGCGAAGGATGAGGCGAAAGAGAAGCAGGCGGCTGCGTATGAGTCCCGCCAGAACTCGGTCTGGTCGGCGGCCGCGCACGGCGTCATTGATAATGTCATCGATCCGAAGGATACAAGAAAGCATTTGATCATGGCGTTTTCCATGTTGTAGATCCGGGAGGAGAGACGAGATGAAGAGAACAAAGAAATGGTTTTTCGGTCTGTTTTCCGCCGTGTCGGTTCTGCTGTTTCCGCTGACGGCATATGCCGCGGAGGAGACGGAAACGATGGGCGAAAAGATGACCACGGCGGTATTTAACACGATTCTCGGCATCGGCACGGTTTTTATCATGCTGATCGTGATTTCGCTGATTATCTACTGCTTCCGGTTTATACCGGGGATTGTTGAGCGCTCTACCAAAAAGAAAAAGGAATTACCGCAGCCGGAGGCTCCGGTTGCGAAAAAGCCCGCGCCGAAACCGGTTGTTGCAGCGGCAGCGCCGGCTGCAGCGGTGCAGACGGACGATACAGAGCTGATTGCGGTGATCGCCGCGGCCATCGCGGCCAGCGAGCAGATTCCGCTGGATGGATTTATTGTCAGAACGATCCGAAAACGTGCGTAAGCAAACCGTAAAATGAGTCAGACAGAGACTGTATACAGAGAAAACAGGAGGAAGATTTATATGAAAAGTTATACGATCACAGTAAACGGCAATGTATATGACGTGACAGTTGAGGAGAACGCAGGCGGCGCAGCCGCACCTGCGGTTTCCGCTCCGATTCCGAAGAAAGCGCCGACCCCGGCTGCACCGGCACCGGCTCCGGCTGCTGCAGCACCGGCCTCGGCAGGCAGTGTTATCATCCCCGCGGGAGCGGCAGGAAAGGTTGTCGATATCGTGGCAGCGCCCGGCGATGCGCTTGCAAAGGGCAATCCGGTCGTCATCCTTGAGATTATGAAGATGGAGACTCCGGTTGTGGCTCCGCAGGACGGCACGCTGGTGAGCATTGATGTTACGAAGGGTCAGGCTGTCGCCGCGGGCGAAGCTTTAGCCACGATGAACTAGGAGGTTGCTATGTCGAATCTTATTGAGACGCTGGGCAATTTTCTCGGTCAGACTGCGTTTGCCAATCTCTATTGGGGAAACTATGTCATGATCGGCGTTGCCTGTGTATTCCTGTATCTTGCGATTAGAAAAGGTTATGAGCCGCTGCTCCTTGTGCCGATCGCGTTTGGCATGCTTCTCGTGAATATTTATCCGGATATCATGCTGGCGGCGGAGGATGCGGAAAACGGTGTCGGCGGATTGCTGCACTATTTCTACCTGCTGGATGAGTGGTCCATCCTGCCGTCCCTGATTTTCCTCGGGATTGGTGCCATGACGGATTTTCGTCCTCTGATTGCGAATCCCATCAGCTTCCTTTTGGGAGCGGCCGCACAGATCGGTATTTTCAGTGCTTATTTTCTTGCGATTTTCATGGGATTTGACGGCGCCGGTGCGGCAGCAATTTCCATTATCGGCGGAGCGGACGGACCGACCTCGATTTTCCTGGCCGGAAAGCTTGGCCAGACGGATCTCATGGGACCCATTGCGGTGGCGGCATATTCCTATATGTCTCTGGTTCCCATTATTCAGCCGCCGATTATGAAACTGCTCACAACAAAGGAAGAGCGCTCGATCAAGATGGGACAGCTTCGCGAAGTGTCCAAGCTGGAGGCAATTTTATTCCCTATCGTCGTCACGATTGTGGTCTGCCTGATCCTTCCGACGACCGCTCCGCTGGTCGGCATGCTGATGCTCGGAAATCTTTTCCGTGAATGCGGTGTGACAAAACAGTTGTCTGAGACGGCGCAGAATGCGTTGATGTACATTGTGGTTATCCTGTTGGGAACATCCGTGGGAGCCTCCACGAGTGCGGAGGCATTTCTGAAGGTCACGACGATCAAGATCGTGGTTCTGGGGCTTGTCGCCTTCGCTTTCGGCACAGCCGCCGGTGTCCTCTTCGGAAAGCTTCTCTGCAAGCTGACGCACGGAAAGATCAATCCGCTGATCGGTTCTGCCGGTGTTTCCGCCGTGCCGATGGCGGCTCGTGTATCGCAGAAGGTGGGTGCGGAGGAGGACCCGACCAACTTCCTGCTGATGCATGCGATGGGACCGAACGTGGCTGGCGTGATCGGCACCGCGATCACTGCCGGCGTATTTATGGCGGTTTTCGGGGTGTAGAGGCTGCAGAAGTGCTGCTTATAAATTGATTTTCTGTAGAAATTATATTTTGACGGATATAGCGAGAAGAAAGGAAGGTTTTATATGGAGAAAAAACCTCTGAAAATAACAGAGACTGTCCTCCGGGATGCTCATCAGTCCCTGATGGCGACCCGCCTGACGACGGAACAGATGCTTCCGATCATTGATAAGATGGACAAAGTCGGATACCACGCGGTGGAGTGCTGGGGCGGCGCGACGTTTGACGCGTCCATGCGTTTCCTGAAAGAGGATCCGTGGGAGCGCCTGAGAAAATTCCGTGACGGATTTAAGAATACAAAGCTTCAGATGCTGTTCCGCGGCCAGAATATTCTGGGATACACCCATTATGCGGATGACGTTGTGGAGTATTTTGTTCAGAAATCCATCGCCAACGGAATTGATATCATACGTATTTTTGACTGCTTAAATGATCTGCGCAACCTGAAAACCTGCGTAGATGCCTGTAAGAAAGAAAAGGGGCACTCCCAGATTGCACTGTCCTACACACTGGGGGAAGCCTACACGCTGGACTACTGGATTGACATTGCAAAACGCATCGAGGATATGGGTGCGGATTCCATCTGCATCAAGGATATGGCCGGTCTGTTGATCCCTTACGAGGCACAGCGTCTGGTCAGTGCCTTAAAGGAGAATGTCGATCTTCCGATCGAGCTGCACACACATTATACCAGCGGTGTGGCTTCCATGAGCTGTCTGAAAGCGGTTGAGGCGGGCTGCGATATCATTGATACCGCTATCTCCCCGCTGGCGCTGGGAACTTCCCAGCCGGCAACGGAGGTTATGGTTGAGACATTCCGCGGTACAGAATATGATACCGGGCTGGATCAGAATCTCCTTGCAGAGATTGCCGAGTATTTTACGCCGATCCGCGAGGAAGCGCTCGCAAGCGGCCTTCTGAGCACGAAGGTTCTCGGCGTCAACATCAACACGCTGCGCTATCAGGTGCCGGGCGGTATGCTTTCCAACATGGTTTCTCAGTTAAAAGAGCAGAATGCGGAGGATAAGTTCGAGGAAGTGCTGCAGGAGATCCCGCGTGTCCGGAAGGATCTGGGCGAGCCGCCGCTGGTCACGCCTTCCAGCCAGATTGTCGGAACACAGGCAGTTTTAAATGTCCTGATGGGTGAGCGTTACAAGGTTGCCACGAAGGAGACGAAGGGCATTCTTCTCGGCCAGTATGGCCAGACTGTAAAGCCGTTCAATCCGGAGGTGGTGGAGAAGGTTCTGGGCGATGAGGCGAAGAACGCGATAACCTGCCGTCCGGCCGATCTCATCGAGCCGCAGTTGGAGAAGCTGGAGAGCGAGATGAAGGAGTGGAAACAGCAGGACGAGGATGTGCTGTCCTATGCGCTGTTCCCGAAGCAGGCCATCGACTTCTTCAAGTACCGCGCGGCGCAGCAGACCGGTGTGGATCCGGATGCCGCGGATACGGAGACCGGAGCGTATCCGGTATAAGGCTGTACCGATTTTAAAATAAAAGATAGAATCACCCTGTGAGCCGTGTTATAATACAGTCTGCAGGGTGATTTTTTCATAGCACGAATTTATACGAACAGGAAGTGTTAAGATATGTACGACAAGGTGACACAGAAGGATATCGACCGCATGGAGGCGGAGATCGAGCATCGAAAGGTCGTGATCCGGAAAGAGGCTCTGGAAGCGGTGAAGGAAGCCCGCGCACAGGGGGACCTGAGTGAGAATTTTGAATATAAGGCGGCAAAGCAGTACAAGAATGAGAATGAAAAGCGGATCCGCTATCTGGAAAAGATGGTGAAAACGGCTGTGATCATCTCCGAGGAGTCAAAGAGCGATGAGGTCGGGATGAACAATAAGGTTGTGCTCTGGTTTGAGGAGGATGACGAGGAAGAGGAGTATACCATTGTCACGACCGTCCGCGCAAACTCGATGAAGGGATGGATTTCGAACGAGTCGCCGCTGGGAAAAGCAATCCTCGGACACAAAGCGGGGGAGCGGGTTTTTGTGCGGATTAATGAGCAGAGCGGGTATTATGTGACGATACGGTCGATTGAGAATACCGAAGATGACGGGTCGATTGGGTTGAGGAAGTATTAGTTGCTATGAAATATTATGCAGATATCGTGGTAGACATATCTCTCAGTAAACTGGACAGGTGGTTTCAATATAAAATTCCGCAGAATCTGGCTGAGGAGATCCGCCCCGGCATTCTGGTGGAGGTCCCCTTCGGCAATGGGAACCGTATCGTGCGCGGTTATGTTGTGGAGGTTACGGACACGCCGGAGTTTGATGTGGGACGGATGAAGGAGATCGCTTCCGTGGTGACGGAGGGAGTGCCGATCGAGGCACAGTTGATCTCGCTGGCCGCATGGATGCGGGAGAATTACGGCGGGACGATGAATCAGGCGTTAAAGACAGTTCTGCCGGTCAAGCGCAAGACAGCCAAACGTCAGCAGCGGCTCATTTACCTGAGTTTATCGGAGGAGACGGCGGCGGAGCAACTGGATGAGTGCAGGCGAAAGCATCAGATGGCGCGCATCAGGCTGTTGGAGGCGCTTATTGCACAGTCGCCCCTTCCCTATGAGACGGTGACGGCAAAGCTGAATGTGACCTCGTCCGTAATCCGTGCGCTGGAGGAGCGGCAGATGATCCGGGTGGAATCGCTGCGGGACTGGCGCAATCCCTTAGACCGCATGAAAAAACAGGGAAAGAGGGTCGAGCTAAATTCCCGACAGCAGGAGATTGTCGATGATATCAATCTGCACCGGCAGTCGGGGGATGGCACTCCCTGCCTGATTCACGGTGTGACCGGAAGCGGGAAGACGGAAATTTATATTGCGCTTATCGAATCTGCGGTGCGGGAAGGGCAGCAGGCCATTGTCCTGATTCCGGAGATTGCATTGACGTTTCAGACGGTTCTGCGGTTTTACAATCATTTTGGGGATCGCGTTTCGATTCTTCATTCCAGAATGTCCGCGGGCGAGCGTTCTGACCAGTATGAGCGCGCGAAAAACGGGGAGCTCGATGTGATGATCGGCCCGCGCTCCGCGCTGTTTACGCCTTTTTCCGATCTGGGTTTTATTATCATAGATGAGGAGCATGAAGCGTCCTACAAGAGTGAGACGGTTCCCTGTTACCATGCAAGGGAGACTGCAATCGAGAGGGCAAGGCTCTGTCATGCGACGGTTGTGCTCGGTTCTGCGACGCCGTCCGTGGAAAGTTATTATCATGCGAAACAGGGTGATTACCGATTATATGAGCTGAAGGAGCGGGTTGGCGGCGGTGCGCTTCCGCAGGTCTGTATTTCGGATATGCGAAAGGAACTGCGCGAGGGAAACCGCTCCATTTTAAGCCGCCGCCTGCGGGAGCTCATGGCAGACCGCTTGAAGCGCAAGGAGCAGATCATGTTGTTCATCAACCGGC
>JAJQBM010000007.1 GCA_021203285.1 Clostridiales bacterium
CCTTATACTGCCCCGGAAAATCACTCCCCGCCGCACGCGGCCGCAGCCTGTTTCTTCACCGCGGCCTGCATGCGGCATATACTATGAAATTGAGATCAATCCGCGTATCCGTTCGGATTGTTGCTCTGCCATCTCCAGGAATCCGCACACATCTCCTCGATGCCGTACTGCGCTTCCCAGCCGAGCTCCGCCTTCGCCTTTGCCGGATCGCAGTAGCACATGGCGATGTCCCCGGCGCGGCGGGGCTTGATCTGATAGTTGATGGGATGCCCGCAGGCCTTCTCAAAGGCATGAACGACCTGAAGAACGCTGTATCCGTTGCCGGTTCCCAGATTGTAGATGGAGACGCCCTCGTTGTCCGCCAGCTTCTCAATCGCTTTCACATGGCCCACCGCCAGATCCACCACATGGATGTAGTCGCGGACACCAGTCCCGTCCGGCGTGTCATAGTCGTCGCCGAAGACGCCGAGGCATTCCAGCTTGCCGATGGCCACCTGCGCCACATAGGGAAGAAGGTTGTTGGGGATTCCCTTCGGATCCTCGCCGATCATCCCGCTCTTGTGCGCGCCGATCGGGTTGAAGTAGCGCAGCAGGACAACATTCCACTCCGGATCGGAGGTGTGGATGTCGGTCAGAACCTGCTCCAGCATGCTCTTCGTCCATCCGTAAGGATTCGTGCAGGTTCCCTTCGGGCACTCCTCGGTGATCGGGATCATGGCGGGGTCGCCGTAGACCGTCGCGGAGGAGCTGAAGATAATATTCTTGCAGCCATGGCTGCGCATCACGTCCGTGAGAACCAGCGTGCCGCCGATGTTGTTGTGGTAATACTCGATGGGCTTCGTGACAGACTCTCCCACCGCCTTCAAACCGGCAAAGTGGATGACGGCATCGATCTTATTCTCCTCGAAAGCCTTCGTCATCGCCTCGCGGTCAAGGATGTCCGCCTCGTAAAATTTCAGGGTTTTTCCGGTGATCTCCTGCACCCGGTCAAGGGCCTTCTCACTGGAATTGTAGAGATTGTCGACGACGATCACGTCGTACCCCGCATTTAAAAGTTCTACACATGTGTGGCTGCCGATGTAGCCGGCGCCGCCTGTCACTAAGATGGTCATGATTGCCTCTCCTTTTATAAAATGTCAATGAATCGCTGAAATGCTTCTCTGCCTTCTGTTGTACATTTGTACACACCCGCGTCCTCAAGGACTCTGACGAACACCTTCCCGATCTCATCCTGAAGGATGGACTCCACGTTCTCCGGCGTGAAGGTGTATGCGTCTTTGAAGGTGTCGTACCAGTCCGCGTGCTTCTCGATGGCCTCATTTGTGCGGAGGTCTTTCCCCGCGAGGATGTACTCTGCCATGAGATCCATCTCGGATTTCAGGCGGGCCGGAAGCACGGCGAGACCCATCACCTCGATGAGACCGATGTTCTCTTTTTTGATATGGTGAAGCTCCGCGTGCGGGTGATAGACGCCCAGCGGGAACTCGTCGGTCGTGATGTTGTTGCGGAGCGCCAGATCCAGCTCGTAAAGATCCCCGCGCATGCGGGCGATCGGCGTGATCGTGTTGTGCGGCTCCCCGTCGGTCTCCGCGAAGATAAACGCATCCTCATCGGTGTAGGCGCGCCATTTTTTCAGGATGTGGTCGGCCAGATCGATGACCCGCTCGTCCTCCTTCCCGCGGATGCGGATGACGGACAGCGGCCAGTGGACAATCCCCGCCTCCACGTCCTCGTAGCCGGGTACCGTGAAGGTCTTCTCTATTTCAGCCTTCTCCATGGCGAAGGTGTAATGGCCGCCCTGGAAATGATCATGGCTTAAAATCGAGCCGCCGACAATCGGCAGATCCGCGTTCGACCCCAGGAAATAGTGGGGGAACTGCTTCACAAAATCAAAGAGCTTGCGGAAGGCCGCCCGGTCGATCTTCATGGGAACATGCTCCCCGTTGAAGACGATGCAGTGCTCATTGTAATACACGTAGGGAGAATACTGGAAACCCCACTGACTGCCGTTGATCGTGATGGGGATGATCCGGTGATTCTGGCGTGCCGGGTGGTTCACCCGCCCCGCATACCCCTCGTTTTCCACACAGAGCTGGCACTTCGGATAGGCGGACTGCGGAGCCAGCTTGGCCGCCGCGATGGCCTTCGGATCCTTCTCCGGCTTGCTTAAGTTGATCGTGATATCAATATCGCCGTACTCCGATGGCACTTTCCACCTGTGGTCCTTCGCGATGCGGTCCCTGCGAATGTAGTTGGTCGCAACGCTGAATTTGTAATATTCATCTGTCGCATGCCGCGCGCTAACGGCATAGTTCTCGCGGAAGGCACGGATCACCTGCGACGGCCGCGGCGTGATGCAGTTCATCAGCTTCGCGTCAAAGAGATCGCGGGAAACCACTCCGCCGTCCTTTAACACACCCGTTTCCAGCGCATAGTCCAGAATATGGGAAAGCGTGTCCGCCAGATCAACATCCGTGAAGGTCTCCGCCGGCGCTTCGTAATCGTCCTTCTCAAGCACTTCCAGAATCTGGTTCGTGCTGTAGATGCGCTCCTCCTCCGGAATAAGCCCGGCGTCGATGCCGTACTGGACGAGCTTTGCAATATATGTGTCTATCATAACTCTGCGCCCCCTTCTTATAATACCCGGCCGCCGTCTCCGATTTCCACTACATAGAAATCAGCGGCGTAGCCGATTTTGTCAAGGTAGGCTTTGCCGACGTTCTCGATGAATGCGTCGACACAGTTCTCCTTTACGATGCTGACGGTGCAGCCGCCGAAGCCCGCACCGGTCATGCGGGAGCCAATGACGCCCTCCTGCTCCCATGCCGTCTCCACAAGGGTATCCAGCTCGGTGCCGGTGACCTCATAGTCATCCCGGAGGGAGACATGGGAGACATTCATAAGCTTGCCGAACTCCTCGATATCGCCCTTCTGCAGAACCTCCACTGCCTTTAAGGTGCGCTGGTTCTCATAGACGGCATGCTTTGCACGGCGCTGCCGAACCTCGCTTTTGATGAGATCCTTATTCGCCTCAAACTCCTCCTCGGTCAGCTCGCCGAGGGTATGAATATCCAGCTTTGCGCGCAGCTCCTCCACGGCCTGCTCGCACTCGGCGCGGCGCTCGTTGTACTTGGAGTCGCCCAGACCCCGTTTTTTGTTACTGCAGGCGATGACGATCTTCGCATCCTTCAACTCCAGCGGAACATATGTATAGGAAAGATCGCTGCAATCTAAGAAAATCGCCATGTCCTTTTTGCCCATGGCAATGGAGAACTGATCCATGATGCCGCAGTTGACCCCGTTAAAATGATTCTCGCAGTACTGGCCGAACAGGGCGATGTCCTGCATGCTCACGCCCTCCAGACCGTACAGGTCGCGGAGCGCCACGCCGGCAACCACCTCCACCGAAGAGGAGGAAGAAAGGCCGGACGCATTGGGAATATTTCCGAACAGCAGCATGTCAAAGCCGGTGTCGATGGCGTATCCTTTTTCGATAAATGTCCAGACAACGCCGACCGGATAGTTCGTCCAGTCCGCCGCCTTGTCATACACAAGGTGATCCAGACTCGCCTCCACAATCCCGATCTCCTCGAAGTTCTGGGAGTAAAAGCGCATCTTCCGGTCATCCCGCTTGCGGACGATGGCATAGGTGCCGATCGTGAGTGCGCAGGGGAAAACGTGCCCGCCGTTGTAATCGGTGTGCTCGCCGATCATGTTGACCCGGCCGGGGGCAAAATACCTGCGGATGTCGCCGCCGTCGCCGAACTTCTCCTTAAAATCCCTCATTAACTCTGTCTCCATGTGAAACACTCCATACATTTATATTCTTTTTTAATCCCTTTGTTATACATTGATCTCCGCCGTGACGCCCAAAAGGTCGCGGTTCGCCTCCAGCACCGGGTTGACACAGTTTTTCAGGAAATTCTCCACCTGAAGCTCCGCGCGTCCGGTGTAGCGGGCGGGATCCATCGCCGCCTGCAGCTCCTCCAGCGAAAGCCCGAAGCTCTCGTCCGCCGCGATCAGCTCCAGCAGATTGTTGTCCAGACCGTTCTGCTTGACATTCGCACCGGCCTCCATGGAGAGCTGACGGATCCGCTCGTGGAGCTCCTGCCGGTCGCCGCCCTTTTTCACGGCGTCCATCATGATGTTCTCGGTCGCCATGAAAGGCAGCTCGCTCATGAGATGCTTGGTGATGACCTTGTCATAGACGACCAGACCATCCACCACATTGAGGCAGAGGTCAAGAACGCCGTCGATCGCCAGAAATCCCTCCGCGATGGAGAGGCGCTTGTTTGCAGAGTCGTCCAGCGTCCGCTCAAACCACTGCGTGGCGGACGTGATCGCCGGATTCAGGGCGTCGATCATCACATAGCGCGAGATCGAGGCAATGCGCTCGCTCCGCATGGGGTTGCGCTTGTATGCCATGGCGGAGGAGCCGATCTGGTTTTTCTCGAAAGGCTCTTCCACTTCCTTCAAATGCTGAAGCAGGCGGATGTCGTTGGACATCTTGTGGGCGCTGGCTGCGATGCCCGCCACCACATTCATCACCCGCGTGTCTACCTTTCTGGAATAGGTCTGCCCGGACACCGGATAGCAGCCGGAAAATCCCATTTTCTCCGCGATCATGGGGTCGATCTTATCAATCGTCTCCTGATCCTCGTCGAAGAGCTCCAGAAAGCTCGCCTGCGTCCCGGTCGTCCCCTTGGAGCCGAGCAGCTTCAGGGAACCGAGCACATAGTCCAGATCCCCCAGATCCATCAGAAACTCCTGCGTCCAGAGCGTGGCGCGCTTGCCTACGGTCGTGGGCTGCGCCGGCTGGAAGTGCGTGAAGGCCAGCGTCGGCAGCGCCTTGTAGCGGTCTGCGAAGGCCGCCAGCTCCGCGATCACGTTCACCAGTTTCTTACGGACGAGCTGCAGCGCCTCGGACATCAGGATGATATCCGTATTGTCTCCCACGTAGCAGGAGGTCGCTCCGAGGTGGATGATGCCCTTCGCCTTCGGGCACTGGACGCCGTAGGCGTAGACATGGGACATTACGTCGTGGCGAACCAGCTTCTCCCGCTCCTTCGCCACCTCAAAGTTGATGTCGTCCTTGTGGGCTTTCAGCTCCTCGATCTGCTCATCGGTGATGTCCAGACCCAGCTCTTTCTCGGTCTCCGCGAGGGCGATCCAGAGACGCCGCCATGTGCGGAACTTCTTCTCCGGTGAAAAAATGTATTGCATTTCTTTGCTCGCGTATCGCTCGGAAAGCGGGCTGGAGTACCTGTCGTTACTCATATATTTCCTCCTGTGTTACTGTTTATATTATTGGAATGGATTCTTTAACTGCCATCCACATATTTTCAGGCAACCGGGGCAACGCTTATCGCTCGTAGTCACCTCTGATATCCTCCTCCGGCGGGTCGAGCGGATATTTCCCCGTGAAGCAGCCGCGGCAGATCGGAAGCCCGCCTGCCATGGCGTCGAGGCGCTCGTTTTTCAGGTAGGCGAGGGAGTCTGTGCCGATGACCTGCCGGATATCCTCGACCGTGCGGTTGTAGGCGATGAGCTGCTCCCGCACCGGAATGTCGGTGCCGAAGTAGCAGGGCCACAGAAACGGCGGGGAACTGATGCGCACGTGAACCTCCCGCGCGCCGCCCTCCTTCAGCATGTTGACGATGAGGTTTGAGGTCGTGCCGCGGACAATGGAGTCGTCGATCATGATGATCCGTTTGCCCTCCACCGCCTCGCGGATCACATTTAATTTGACGCGGACGCTCTGCTCCCGGCTGCTCTGCTTCGGTTTGATGAATGTCCGCCCCACGTAGCTGTTTTTCATAAAAGCCACGCCGTAGGGGATGCCGGACTCCATGGCATAGCCCAGAGCCGCCGCGTTGCCGGACTCCGGCACACCGACCACCAGATCCGCCTCCACCGGCGAATCCTTTGCCAGAAAGCGACCGGCCATGATGCGCGCGTCGTAGACGCTGACGCCGTCAAAGCGGCTGTCCGTCCTTGAAAAATAAATATACTCAAAAATACATCTGCCCTGCCGCTCCGGCGCAATGGCGTTTGTCATATCCGAGAGAAGCTCGCCGTTCTCCGTGATGGTGACCACCTCGCCCGGCAGGACATCGCGGATGAACTCCGCCCCGATGGTGTCGAGGGCGCAGGTCTCCGATGTGATAATATATGCGTTGTCCCGCTTCCCGATGCAGAGCGGGCGAAAACCGAAGGGGTCGCGTGCCCCGATGAGCTTGCGCGGGCTCATGGCAACGAGGGAATAGGCTCCCTTCATCTTGCGCGTCGCCCGCCGCACCGCCTCCTCAACGGTCGCGCTGTGCAGGCGCTCCCGCGCAATGTGGTAGGCGATGACCTCGGAGTCGATGGTCGTCTGAAAAATCGCTCCGGTATATTCCAGATCGTGGCGAAGCTCAAGGGCATTGATCAGATTCCCATTATGCGCCAGCGCCAGCGTTCCTTTTACATAGTTTAAAACCAGCGGCTGGGCATTTTCCCGCGTGGAAGCCCCCGCCGTGGAATAGCGGACGTGTCCGACGCCGATGTCCCCCTTCATGGACTTTAACCGGTCGGCCGTGAAGCTCTCGCTCACCAGCCCCATGTCCTTGTGGGAAGTAACCTTCCCCTTCGGGCCGTAGGTCTCACTGACTGCGATACCGCAGCTCTCCTGCCCCCGGTGCTGGAGGGCAAACAAACCGTAATAGATGGTGGACGCGACATCCGCCCCGTCCAGATCATAAATGCCGAAAACGCCGCACTCCTCGCGAAGCCTGTCCGAAGCCGCGTCTGTCTGTATCATCTCCTGCATAGAAACCTCCGCGTGGTTTTCAAGCCGTCCGATCCAAGATTATCGGAACTCCTTCCCCGTCAACAGTGCAAATGCTTCTTTGTATTTCTCCACGGTCTTTTCGATCACCTCGTCCGGAAGAAGGTAATCGCTGTCCGGATTCGCCTTCAGCCAGTCTCTCACAAACTGCTTGTCATAGGACGGCTGGCTCTTGCCCGGCTCATAGCCCTCAAGCGGCCAGAAACGGGAGCTGTCCGGCGTGAGCATCTCATCGCCCAGGATGACATTGCCCTCTTCGTCCAGGCCGAACTCAAACTTCGTATCCGCAATGATAATCCCGCGGCCGTAAGCGTAATCCGCGCATTTTTGATAGAGGGCGATCGTGTAATCCCGAAGCTTCGCGGCGTACTCCTCACCTCTGCCCGGAAACTGCTTTTCCAGAATCTCAACGGTACGCTCATAGCTTACATTCTCGTCATGGCCGCCGATCTCCGCCTTCGTCGATGGGGTATAGATCGGCTCCGGCAGCTTTTCAGACTCCTTCAGCCCCTCCGGGAGCGAAATCCCGCAGACCGTGCCGTCTTTCTGATAGCTCGCCCAACCGCTGCCCATGATGTAGCCGCGGACGATGCACTCCACCGGAAGCATGTTCAGCTTCTGACATTTCATGCTGTTTCCGTCAAAGCGCTCTGTCCGGAAAAACTCAGGCATATCCGCCATATCCGTGGAAATCATGTGATTCGGCAGGATATCTTTTGTAAAATCAAACCAGAACCGAGACATCTGCGTCAGAATCGCGCCCTTGTCCGTCACCTTGTTTTTCAAAATCACATCAAACGCGGAAATCCGGTCTGTCGCCGTCATGATCAGGCTGTCGCCGATATCATAAATCTCCCGCACCTTTCCCTCTTTCACCGGTCTGTACTCTTTCATAACCATCCGTTCCCTTCTGTGCATTTCATTTCTGTTGCGGCGATCTCCGGTTTCCCGGATAAATCGCAATACCTTTCTGTATCATAACGCAAAAACAATCATACTTCAACTGATTTTTGCGCAGAAGTTATCACTATTCAAACGCTACTTTATCTGCATCAAGCACTACTTTTTCAGGTTTAAACGCCACCTTTTCAATATCAACTCCATAGTTTAAATTGTAAATAGTAAAGCGTCACAAAAAATGTAGAAACTTAAAGCCCGGAAACGGCAGGACAAACCCCCGCCATTTCCAGGCTCTGTACATTTTATCTCTTACCGGATCAGCAGGGATTTCCCTGTCATCTCCGTCGGCTGCTCCAACCCCATCAGCTCGATCAGCGTCGGCACGATGTCCGCCAGACATCCGCCCTCTCTCAGGCGATAAGACGGATCCGCGTTCACCAGAATAAACGGCACCGGATTCGTCGTGTGTGCCGTGTGCGGCTTCCCGGTTTCGTAGTCGATCATCTTCTCCGCGTTGCCGTGGTCGGCGCAGATAAAGAGAATCCCGTCCACATCCTTTATGGCCTGCACCGCGTCGCCGACAAGGCTGTCCACGCGCTCCACCGCCGCTACCGCCGCCGGAATCACGCCGGTATGTCCCACCATATCCGGGTTGGCAAAGTTGATGACGATGACATCGTATTTGTCGGATTTGATGGCCTCCACCAGATCCATGCCCACCTCCGAAGCGCTCATCTCCGGCTTCTGATCGTAAGTGGCTACCTCCTTGGGCGAGGGCACCAGCAGGCGCGCCTCGTCGACATTCGGCTCCTCGACGCCGCCGTTGAAGAAAAACGTCACGTGCGCGTACTTCTCGGTCTCCGCGAGACGGAGCTGTTTCTTTCCCGCCTTCGCGAGAAACTCGCCGAAGGTGTTGGAGATGGACTCCTTCTCGAAAGCAATGAGCTTGTTCGGGATCGTCTCATCATAGTCCTTGAAGCAGACATAGGTAAGCTTCATGAAATTTCTCTCAAATCCCGTGAACGCGTCGTCGCAGAACGCACGCGTGATCTCTCTGGCACGGTCCGGCCGGAAATTGAAAAAGATCACAGAATCGTTTTCTTTCACAAGCGACAATGGCTGCCCGGCCTCATCCGTGATGACGGTCGGGAGAACAAACTCGTCCGTCACGCCCGCCGCGTAGGAGTCCGCCAGCGCCTGCACCGGGCAGGTCGCCTGCACGCCGACACCGGACACAAGGGAGTCATACGCCTGCTTCACGCGATCCCAGTTCGTATCGCGGTCCATGGCATAATAACGGCCGGAAAGAGAAGCTACCTGACCCACGCCGATCTCCTCCATCTTCGCGAGAAGCTGCTCCACATAGCCCTTTCCGGACGCCGGCGGTGTGTCCCTGCCGTCTAAGAACGCATGCACATACACCTTGGTAAGCCCGTGGCGCTTTGCCATCTCCAGCAGGCCGTACAGATGCGTAATGTGGCTGTGCACGCCGCCGTCGGAGAGCAGTCCCCACAGATGAAGGTCGGAGTCGTGCTCCTTGCAATTCTCAATCGCGGCGAGCAGCGCCTTATTTTCAAAAAAGTCGCCGTCCTCGATGGACTTCGTGATGCGGGTCAGATCCTGATAGATGATGCGCCCCGCACCGATGTTCATATGGCCGACCTCGGAATTGCCCATCTGCCCGTCAGGAAGGCCGACCGACAGACCGGAGGCGTTGCCCTTCACAAAGGGGTACTCCCTCATCAGGCAGTCCATCACCGGGGTGTTTGCCATGGCGATGGCGTTGCCCTCCGGATTGTCATTGAGGCCGTAGCCGTCGAGAACCATTAAAACAATTGGTTTCTTCATTGTATTCTTCCTTTACTTTATTGAATAGGTACGAAATTCCCATTCATATTATGAATAAGTGTGCAAAAACGAATTCAACGGGGTACAAAAAAGTACCCACTTATGAATTGTTTTCTGCACACTTATGCCAAAGCTTTTAAGGGAATTTCTCCGCTTGTTTCAACATTTACAGTTTGATTTAGATTGCAGAAAGTCATGAATACAAATATAAATATTTAATTTCTGAACTTTTGCTCCCTGCATCATAAAATTAGTAATTGACAATCGATCCGAAGTCCGGCTTCAGGG
>JAJQBM010000254.1 GCA_021203285.1 Clostridiales bacterium
GCTCCATATGGTGAATCACAAGGTAATCCAGCTTGCGCCCGTCCAGTGCATGGGAGACATTCTCGAAAAACACGGTGTCAACCGCCTTGTCCACGGTATCAAACAAAACCGTCTTTTCATCCAGCAAAAGATACGAATTGTAGGAAACTCCGTCCGGGACGGAATAAACACCCTCGAACATGGCAAGGCGGCGGTCGCCCCCTCCCACCCAGATCAGATCATCTGTTACTTTTCTTGTACAATACATAATTCTCTCACTTTCTATAGATTTTTCACTTTCGCGATGTCAATCATTGTCATCTCATCCCGCGCGGTCTCCAGCGAGAGCGCCAGCGCGTTTGCTGTATCCATGGAGGTCAGGCAGTGGACGCCGGTCTCGATCGCGTTCCGGCGGATGAGGAATCCGTCTCTGGTCTTGTCGCGCCCCTGTGTCGGCGTATCGATGACCAGATCGATCTTGTGCCCGAGAATCAGGTCCATGACGTTGGGGGATTCCTGCGAGATCTTGTTGACCCAGAGGGCGTTCACCCCGTGCTCCTGCAGGTATTTCGCGGTGCTTCGGGTCGCGTAGATGCGGTAGCCCAGCGCCTCAAAACGCTTCGCCACGCCGACCGCCTCCGGCTTGTCCTTGTCATTGACCGTGATGATCATCTGCTTATACTTCGGCAGATGAATGCCCGCGCCGAGGAATGCCTTGTACAGCGCCTCATTGAAGGTCTTCGCAATGCCCAGACACTCTCCGGTCGATTTCATCTCCGGCCCCAGGCTGATCTCCGCGCCGCGGAGCTTCTCAAAGGAGAATACCGGCATCTTGATCGCCACATAGTCCGCCTCCGGCGCGATATCGGTCGTGTAGCCCATGCCGCGCAGAGTCTCGCCGAGAATCACCCGGGTTGCCAGATCCACAATCGGGATTCCGGTCACTTTGCTGATGTACGGCACGGTGCGGGATGACCGGGGATTGACCTCGATCACATAGGCCTCGCCGTTCATAACGATAAACTGTATGTTGATCAGTCCCACCACATGGAGCGCCTGCGCCAGCCGCTTCGTGTAGTCGACAATCACACGCTTCACCTCATCCGAGATCGTCGGAGCCGGGTAGACCGAGATGCTGTCGCCGGAGTGGACGCCGGTGCGCTCAATGTGCTCCATAATGCCCGGAATCAGGATGTCCGTCCCGTCGCAGACCGCGTCGACCTCGATCTCCTTGCCCATCAGATATTTATCGATGAGGATCGGGTGATCCTGCGCGATTTTGTTGATATTATCAATAAACTCCACGATCTCGTCATCGTTGAAGGCGATGTGCATTCCCTGTCCGCCGAGGACATAGGACGGCCGCACCAGCACCGGATACTCCAGACGGTTCGCAACCTCCTTCGCCTCCTGCGCGGTATAAACCGTACCGCCCGCCGCACGCGGAATCTGCGTTTTCTGCAGAATCTGGTCGAAGAGCTCACGATCCTCCGCCGCGTCCACATCCTCCGCCTTCGTTCCGAGGATGGGCACGCCCATCTTCATCAGATGCTCTGTGAGCTTGATGGCCGTCTGTCCGCCGAACTGCACCACCGCGCCGTCCGGCTTCTCCACGCGGACCACATTCTCCACATCCTCCGGCGTCAGCGGTTCAAAATAAAGCTTGTCCGCGATGTCAAAGTCCGTGGATACCGTCTCCGGATTGTTGTTGATGATGATCGTCTCATATCCGGCTTTCGCAAAGGACCATGTGCAATGTACCGAACAGAAATCAAACTCAATGCCCTGTCCGATCCGGATCGGGCCGGAACCGAGAACCAGAATTTTTTTTCGGTCAGTCGTGCCGTCCGCCTCATCCTCCCCGTCGAAGTAGGAATAATAGTACGGCGTCGCCGCCGCAAACTCCGCCGCGCAGGTATCCACCATCTTAAAGGAGGCCGTGATGCCGTTCTCATAGCGCATATTTTTTACATAGGCTTCGCTCTTGCCGGTCAGCCGCGCGATCACCTTGTCCGGGAACTCGATCCGCTTCGCCTCTTTTAACAGCTCCACCGTCAGAGGCTCGCTGATCAGGCGCCGCTCCATCTCCGCAATGATGGCAATCTTGTCGATAAACCACCGGTCGATCTTCGTCAATTCATAGATCGCATCGTAGGACATGCCGCGGTGGCAGGCCTCGGCAATGACCCAGATCCTGCGGTCATCCACCACCTTCAGCTTCTCAACCAACTGATCGTAGGAGAGATCTCGGTACTCCATGGTAAACAGGCTGTCCACATTCTGCTCCAGAGAGCGGATGGCTTTCATCAGGGCGCCCTCAAAGTTCGTGCAGATGCTCATCACCTCGCCGGTCGCCTTCATCTGCGTGGTCAGCGTCCGCTTCGCCGTGATAAATTTGTCAAAGGGAAGACGCGGAATCTTGACGACACAGTAGTCTAGCATCGGCTCGAAGCTGGCGTAGGTCTTCTGCGTAACCGCATTTTTGATCTCGTCCAGCGTATAGCCGATCGCGATCTTCGCCGCCACCTTCGCGATCGGGTAGCCCGTCGCCTTGGAGGCCAGCGCGGAGGAACGGCTCACGCGGGGATTCACCTCGATGACACAGTACTCAAAGCTGTCCGGATGCAGGGCATACTGAACATTGCAGCCGCCGGTGATCCCCAGCTCCGTGATGATATTCAGCGCCGAGGAGCGGAGCATCTGGTACTCCTTATCGCTCAGCGTCTGGGAGGGAGCCACCACGATGGAATCGCCCGTGTGGACGCCCACCGGATCAATGTTCTCCATGTTGCAGACCGTGATGCAGTTGCCGGCGGCATCCCGCATCACCTCATACTCGATCTCCTTCCAGCCCGCGATGCAGCGCTCCACCAGCACCTCGCCGACGCGGCTTAAGCGCAGGCCGTTTGTCAGAATCTCGACCAGCTCCGCCTCATTATTCGCGATGCCGCCGCCGCTGCCGCCCAGCGTGAAGGCCGGGCGAAGCACGACCGGATAGCCGATCGTATTCGTAAAACGGATGCCCTCCTCAACGGAATGCACAACCTCAGAGGCTGCACAGGGCGCTCCGATCTTTTCCATGGTATCTTTAAATGCCTGCCGGTCCTCCGCGCGGAAGATCGTCTCCGCCATCGCACCGATCAGCTTGATTCCGTTTTCCTTTAAAAATCCGGACTCCTCCAACTCCATACCGAGGTTTAAGCCCGCCTGGCCTCCGAGGGTCGGCAGAACCGCATCCGGTTTTTCGATGAGAAGGATTTTCTTCAGGACATCCACGGTCAGCGGCTCGATGTAGACCTGATCCGCGATCTGCTTGTCCGTCATGATCGTAGCCGGGTTGGAATTGACCAGGCAGACCTCGACGCCCTCCTCTTTCAGAGCGCGGCATGCCTGCGTACCGGCATAGTCAAACTCCGCCGCCTGTCCGATGACGATGGGGCCGGAGCCGATGACCATTACTTTTTTGATCTCTGGATTTTTAGGCATTGCGCTTCCCTCCCATCATATTTAAAAACACGTCGAAAAGGTACCCGGAATCCTGCGGACCGGGGCATGCCTCCGGATGAAACTGTACCGTGTAAATATTTTTCCCGATATAGCGCAGCCCCTCATTCGTGCCGTCGTTGACATTGACAAAAGCCGGAACCGCCACGTTGGGATCCAGATGCTCCGTATCCACCACATACCCGTGGTTCTGGGAAGAAATGTACACCCGGCCGGTCTTTAAATCCTTCACCGGATGGTTCCCGCCGCGGTGTCCGTATTTCAGCTTGTGCGTATCCGCCCCCGCGACCAGCGCCATAAGCTGATGCCCCAGACAGATCGCAAAGATCGGCACGTCCGACTCATAGAGCTTCCGAACCTCGTCAATGATCGCGCCGCAGTCCTTCGGGTCGCCCGGACCGTTTGAGAGCATGATGCCGTCCGGCTTTGCCGCGAGAATCTCCGCCGCCGGTGTCCGCGCAGGATAGGCTGTGACCTCACATCCCCGCTCGTTTAAGGAGCGGGCGATGTTCCGCTTCGCCCCCACATCCAGAAGCGCAACCTTATAACCGTCCCCCGGAAGGGTGTATTTCTCTTTGCAGGTAACCTTATCCACCACGTTTCCGGTGGTATATGCCTTCAGCTTCGGAAGAACCTCATCCAGATCATAGTTCTCATTCGTCGTGATCATCCCGTTCATGGTTCCCTTTTCGCGGAGAATCTTTGTCAGGGCGCGGGTGTCAATGCCCGCAACGCCGGGAATGTCGTATTTTTTCAGGAAATCCTGTATCGTGCCCTCACAGCGGAAATTGCTCGGCATCCGGGACAGCTCCCGCACAATATACCCGTCCGGCCACGGCCGCTCCGACTCCATATCCGGCGTAATGCCGTAGTTGCCGATCAGCGGATAGGTCATAACCACTGCCTGTCCGGCGTAGGATGGATCGGTCAGTACCTCCAGATACCCGGTCATGGAAGTGTTAAATACGATCTCGCTGACGACTTCGCGCGTGGAGCCGATGCTGGTGCCGGCGAACACCGTCCCGTCTTCTAAAATCAGAAATTCTCTCATTCGTTGTCCCCTTTCCTTCCGGAGCGCTTTGATATCATAGGACGAACTCTCCTGTGATATCAGAAGACGCGGCAAGGATATCCTCCTCGCCGCCTTTGGTTCATCTGCTTACTCGATTTTTGTCTTTCCGCCCATATACGGCTGAAGCGCCTTCGGAATATTGACCGTTCCGTCTGCGTTCAGGTTGTTCTCCAGAAATGCGATCAGCATCCGCGGCGGAGCAACCACCGTATTGTTCAGCGTATGCGCGAAATAGCGTTCGCCGTCGCTGCCCTTCACACGGATCCGCAGCCGTCTCGCCTGCTCGTCGCCCAGATTGGAACAGCTTCCCACCTCAAAGTATTTCTGCTGGCGGGGCGACCATGCCTCCACGTCGATGGATTTCACCTTCAGATCCGCCAGATCGCCGGAACAGCACTCCAGCGTGCGGACCGGAATATCCATGCTGCGGAACAGCTCTACCGTGTACTGCCATAGCTTATCAAACCACATGAGAGACTCCTCCGGCTTGCAGACTACGATCATCTCCTGTTTCTCAAACTGGTGGATGCGGTATACCCCGCGCTCCTCGATGCCGTGCGCGCCTTTCTCCTTGCGGAAGCAGGGAGAATAGCTGGTCAGCGTCTTCGGCAGCTCATCCTCCGGAATCATCTCATCGATGAAACGCCCGATCATGGAGTGCTCGGATGTGCCGATCAGGTAGAGGTCCTCGCCCTCGATCTTGTACATCATGGCATCCATCTCGTCAAAACTCATCACGCCGGCCACGACATTGCTGCGGATCATAAACGGCGGAATGCAGTAGGTAAATCCTTTGTCAATCATAAAATCTCTGGCATAAGCCGTCACCGCGGAATGCAGGCGCGCGATATCTCCCTGAAGATAATAGAAGCCGTTGCCCGCCACCTTCCGAGCCGCGTCCAGATCAATCCCGTTGAATTTTCCCATGATATCCGTGTGATACGGAATCTCAAAATCCGGCGTCACCGGCTCCCCGAACCGCTCCACCTCCACGTTCTCGCTGTCGTCCTTTCCGATGGGGACGGAGGGGTCAATGATGTTCGGGATGGTCATCATGATGGTCCTGACCTTTTCCTGAAGCTCACTCTCCGACGCCTCCAGCTCGGCCAGACGACCCGCATCCCGCGCCACCTGCTCCTTTAAGGCCATCGCCTCGTCCTTTTTCCCCTCTTTCATCAGGACGCCAATCTGCTTGGAGATCTTGTTACGATTTGAGCGAAGGCTGTCCGTCTCCTGCTGCGCCGCCCGCGCCTGCGCGTCAAGCTCGATCACCTCATCGACCAGCGGCAGCTTGCGGTCCTGAAACTTATTGCGAATGTTCTGTTTTACGATTTCCGGGTTTTCTCTGAGAAATTTTATGTCTATCATAACAATCCGTCTTCCCTTTCTTCCTTAATTCGGATTCTGCTCCCTATACTTTCCGATTATACACGGATGAGTGGGAGGATTCAAGGAGAAAAAGAAAAACTTCGCTGCATCGCAGGAAGTTTTCTTCTCATACTTTTCAGATGTCAGTTAAATCCGAAATACTCATCGATCCCGTTTGCAATCCCCTCCACGATCTGATACTGGTACGCGTCCGTCGCCATCCGCTGATCCTCCGTCGGGTTTGTCATGTATCCCATCTCGATGATCGTGGCCGGAACCGAAGCCCAGTTGATGCCGGCCATCGTGTCCGTCTCCCAGACATACTCTCTTTTTGCGCCGGTCGCCGCCACCATGTTATCCAAAATGGCCGTCGCCAGCGCTTTGCTCTCACTGTAGAGCGCGGCATTGTAGGGATTGGAGGACGTCTGGCAGATCGTCATCATGCCGTTTGCGCTGCTGTCCGTGGAACCGTTCGCGTGAATGCGGACAAACACATCCGCCCCCGCATTGTTGGCAATCGCCGCCCACTCACTGTTGGAGAGATCCACCTCATTCGTCGTCCGCGTCATGATCACCTGATACCCTCTCGCCTCCAGCTCCGCCTGAAGCTTCAGGGACACCTGAAGGTTCAGCTCATACTCCGCCAATCCGGTGGTTGTCCCGCTGGTGCCGCCGGTGACTTTGGCCTTCGTCTCGGAAGCGCCCGGCCCAACCGGCTCCTGCTCACTGTTTCCGTATCTCTGATGGCCGGGATCGATGACGACCAGCTTCCCGTTTGCACCCGCCGTCTCAGTCTCCGCCGCGTCTTCGTCCGCCGTCTCCTCCGAAGTGCCGTCATCCGACACCGTCCCGACGATTTCCTCAACATTCTCCTCCGATTCATCCACATAGCTGTCCATCTGCAGCTTCACCTTCAGGATCCGCGTCACCGACTCGTCAATCCGCTCCTCCGTGATCACGCCGGAATTCACCACATCCAGAAGTCCGCTGTATGCGCTTGCGAAATCCGCCGGCATCAGCAGCATATCCACGCCTGCCTCCACCGCCTTGACGGCAGCCTGAGACGAGGAGTAAATGTCGCTGACCGCACTCATATTCAGCGCGTCCGTGATGACGATCCCGTCATACCCCATCTCCTCCCACAGCAAACCAGTCACGATCTCCGAAGAAAGAGAGCACGGCGTGTCGTCGCCCGTCACCTCCGGCAGGGAAAAATGTCCCACCATGATAAACGAAATGCCCGCCTCAATCTGATCGGCAAAGGGAATCAGCTCCGCTTCATAAAGCTCGTCCAGCGTCTTGTACACCGCGACAGAGCTCTCGTGGGTGTCGCCGCCGGTCGCCCCGTGTCCGGGAAAATGCTTGATGCACGCCAGAACATTTTCCTCCTCCAGACCGGCAGCCTCCTGCGCCACCATCTGGCTGACCAGATCGGCGTCGGATCCGAAGCTTCTCTCCCTTACCACCTGATTTTCACTGTTTGTCAGGACATCCGTCACCGGCGCGAAATCCAGATTAAATCCCAGTTCACTCAGGTAGGATCCGATCGTCTTTCCGGCCTCATAAGCCGCTTCGATATCTCCGGAAGCCCCGATGTCGCTCATATCTCCCACATCCGTCACGCCAAAAGTGCTGTTGGAGGCCACCCGCGACACGGTGCCGCCCTCCTCATCCACAGACAAAAAGATGGGAAGTCCCACCGCCTCCTGACTGTAAGACATGGTGTTGGCCAGCATCTGTTTCGTCTGATCCGGGTCCTTCAGATTCGCCGCCATATAGACCAAGCCGCCCACCGGATATTCCCCGATCGCGGCCTGCGTCGCGCTTCCAGCCTGAACCACGGTGTCCACGCCGGTCAGCGCCTCCGGTGTAATGACAAACATCTGCGCAACCTTTTCCTCAAGGGTTATGGAGGCCAGCTTAGCCGCAACCCTCTCCGCGAGAAGCTCTTCCTCTGTCTTTGTCTCCTCCGCAGCGACATCCTCTGCCGTTTCGTCCTCCGCCTCCGCACTGACCGAAATCTCCTCCGCGATACCGGAGTCCCCCTGCACGGTATCCTTTTTCCCGCAACCGGCCAAAAGCCCTGCCAGAAGGCAGAGCATAAGGCCGGTACTGATAAACTTTTTCACTTTCATCCTCATTCCCATATTACACTATTCTATCTCCACGATGTATCCCACTTTTCCGGTCAGATAATCCGGATAGTTGGATATTAGATCCATGGAGGAATCATTCAGGTACCATGTGCCGCCCACACAGAAGAGGTTCATGGCATTTTCAACAATCTCTCCGTTCTCACCGTCCGCATAGCTCGGCTCTCCGTTGTATCACGCGCTCTGAGCCCACGAGGCCGAATCATTCAGACACTCTCCGACAAAGAAATTGTCCGTGTCCACCCAGTAATAATCCGTACCGTCGCTGTCCCTGCGTCCGCCGAGGTAGAAGTGATATTTCGCATAGTCTCCGGCTTCAAGCAGCGCAATGACCGCATCGTACTCTTCCTGTGAGTTGATCCGAACCAGATAGCCGCCCATCTCCTGCGCCTGCTGCATCGCCTCCGCCCATGTGCAGTCTGCGATCACGATCTGGTAGCTGTGGAGGGATGTATCCTCCTCCGACACAAGTGCCTCCGGCTCCGCTTCCTCGATCTCCGGCGCTTCAAAGCTCTGCAGCGCCATTGTCATATCCTGATCTGAGATTTCCAGTTAGCCGCCGACCGTAACCTCTTCGCCAACATATCTGGCAAGATCTGCATCTCCGGTCTCGATCAAAATGATCTGGTTCACATCATCCATCACAACCGGTTCGTCAGCATCATTGTACGCGTATATCGTGTATGCACCTTCCAGAATCACCGCATATGCGTCGGTACTGCCCGTCAGGATGCCGGTAAACTGTGCATAAGTGTCGGTCACCGCGTCGATATCTGCCTCGGGCAAATCTTCTTCATCGGCTTCCCCGGTTTCCTCCACATCTGAATCAACCGTCTCTTCCGGCTCTGCAATATCCTCTTCTACAGCAGTATCCGTCTGATTCATCTCCTCCTCATAGCTATCCGTCCCGGAAGATCTCCTGCGCCCGGACGCATAGCTAAAGTTCACTACAATGACCGCTAACAGGATAATCGCCACAATTACGGAGATGACCGCCACCAACACACCCTTGGCATTGCTCTCAATCCGATCCGGGTACAACGGATTATGTTGATTCTCTTTTCTCTTACTCATATCCTCTGCTCCTTTTATCTCGGATAAACTGCGCCAAGCTCAACCAGTCTCGCAATCCGATCTGAACTCTGCGGATGACTGCTGGCAAGGCTGGCAAACAGCCCTCTCGCCTTTGCATCGCCAAAGGAAGCCAAAACCGTGCACAGCTCGCTTCCGTACCCGAGGTCATGAGAAAATTTGTCTGCCTGATACTCGTTCCCCCTGCTGGTCTTCATGCAGAGCGCCACACCGAAAGTCGTCCACAGCTTCATAAGGCCGCGCAGGACAATCAAAGACAGGAAGGTAACCAGCGCATTGAAAATGGAGATCAGGAATCCATGTCTGGAGAATACACTCGCAATCGCCACAAAAATATTGGCGATGATAATGCAAATCTGGATAATCATAAAGATAATGGAAATGATCGTGTTTCCCACGGAAACGACCAGAATCCGATCGGTATCCTTGTGTGCCAGATGCCCAAACTCATGCCCCATGGTTGCTTTGATCTGTTCATCGGACATACTGAGCAGGCCGCGGGTTACACACATAGTCTTTCTTCCGGTCGCAAACGCGTTCGGCGCCTCATCCTCATTGATAAACAGGCGAACATCGCCGGATATGGTGTGCTTCCCGTCAAGTAGACAATAAAAAAATTAAAAAGTTTTTCCT
>JAJQBM010000125.1 GCA_021203285.1 Clostridiales bacterium
TCTGCGCCATAACACCATCGGTGGCGGCTACAACCAGGATCGCGCCGTCCATCTGAGCAGCACCGGTGATCATGTTCTTAACGTAGTCAGCATGGCCGGGGCAGTCAACATGTGCATAGTGACGCTTCTCGGTCTGATACTCAACGTGAGCGGTAGAAATCGTGATACCGCGCTCTCTCTCTTCCGGAGCCTTATCGATGTTATCGAACTCAGTGAAGGAGTTGCCCGGAACTCTCTCTGCCAGAACCTTGGTGATAGCGGCGGTCAGAGTTGTTTTACCATGGTCAACGTGACCGATGGTACCAATATTGCAATGCGGTTTGCTTCTGTCAAATTTTGCTTTTGCCATTTTAAATTCCTCCTTAAATTCTGCCTTCCGGCATTCATATTCTCTTTTTTCGAAAATCCTCGGATATTTCGATTATATTAGAAACATGCGAGTATTTCAAGGTTTATTTTGCTTTGTTGGAAATAATTTTTTCCTGTATGGATTTCGGCACCGGCTCATATCTCTCAAAGAACATGGAGTAGTTTCCGCGGCCCTGTGTCTTGGAACGCAGGTCGGTCGAATAACCGAACATCTCTGCCAGCGGAACAAAACCTCTCACGATCTTGCCGCCTCCGATATCATCCATACCCTCGATGCGTCCGCGTCGGGAGTTGATGTCACCGATTACGTCGCCCATATACTCCTCCGGCATCGTTACCTCTACCTTCATGATGGGCTCTAACAGAACCGGATCCGCCTTGCGCATGGCCTCTTTGAAGCACATGGAACCGGCAATGTGGAACGCCATCTCCGAAGAGTCAACCTCATGGTAAGAACCGTCATATACGACAGCTCTCACGCCGAGTACCGGGAATCCTGCCAGGACACCGGCCTGAGCCGCTTCCTCGATACCTGCGCCGACCGCCGGAATGTATTCCTTCGGAATCGCTCCGCCGACGACCTCGGACTCAAACTTAAACGTCTCCTCCGCATTGGCATCCATGGGCTCAAAGCGAACTTTACAGTGACCGTACTGTCCGCGTCCGCCGGACTGCTTTGCGTATTTGTACTCCTGATCCACCACTTTTGTGAAGGATTCTTTGTATGCAACCTGCGGTGCGCCGACATTCGCCTCTACCTTAAACTCACGGAGCAGACGGTCAACAATGATCTCCAGATGGAGCTCACCCATACCGGCGATGATGGTCTGTCCGGTCTCCGGATCGGTATGCGCCTTGAATGTCGGATCCTCCTCCGCCAGCTTTGCGAGCGCCTCGCCCATCTTGCTCTGACCGGCCTTGGTCTTCGGCTCGATTGCAAGCTCGATAACCGGATCCGGAAACTCCATGGACTCCAGAATAACCGGATGCTGCTCGTCGCAGATGGTATCACCGGTCGTCGACAGCTTAAAGCCGACCGCCGCAGCGATATCTCCGGCGTAAACCTTATCCAGCTCCTGCCGCTTGTTGGCATGCATCTGCAGAATACGTCCGACACGCTCCTTCTTGCCCTTGGTTGCATTCATGATATAGGATCCGGAATTCAGCGTTCCGGAATACACACGGAAGAACGCCAGCTTTCCGACAAACGGATCCGTCATGATTTTAAACACCAGTGCGGAGAACGGCTCCTTGTCGGAGGAATGCCGCTCGATCTCATGGCCTTCCATGTCTGTGCCTTTAATAGAAGGAATGTCTGTGGGCGCCGGCATAAACTCTACAACAGCGTCCAGCATCTTCTGCACACCCTTATTGCGGTAAGCAGTTCCGCAGCATACCGGCACAGCCCTGCACTCGCAGGTAGCCTTACGCAGCGCAGCCTTCATCTCCTCAACGGACGGCTCCTCGCCCTCCAGATACATCAGCGTCAGATCATCATCAAGCTCACAGATCTTCTCCACAAGCTCCTCATGATAAAGCTCCGCCTCATCCGCCATATCCTCCGGAATCGGGACGATGGAAATATCCTCGCCCTTCTCATCATTATAGATATAAGCCTGCATTTCAAACAGATCAATGATCCCCTTGAAATCATCCTCTTTCCCGATCGGTAGCTGCAGGCAGATGGCATTCTTGCCGAGGCGCGTGCGAATCTGATCGACCGCTCCGTAAAAATCAGCGCCCATGATATCCATCTTGTTGATGAATGCCATACGCGGGACATTGTATGTGTCCGCCTGACGCCATACGTTCTCTGACTGCGGCTCCACACCGCCTTTTGCGCAGAAAACACCGACAGCGCCGTCCAGCACGCGGAGCGAACGCTCCCCTTCCACTGTGAAATCCACGTGACCGGGGGTATCAATAATGTTGATACGATGCTCTAACGCGCCCGGCGCGGGTTTGTTTTCCTTTTGCAGCGTCCAATGGCATGTCGTCGCCGCAGATGTGATGGTGATACCTCTCTCCTGCTCCTGCTCCATCCAGTCCATGGTCGCAGTGCCCTCATGGGTATCGCCGATTTTGTAATTGATACCGGTATAATAGAGGATTCTCTCTGTCAATGTAGTCTTACCCGCATCGATGTGGGCCATAATACCAATATTTCTGGTCCTCTCAAGCGGATATTCTCTTCCTGCCATAGTGATTCCCTCCTAGAACCTGAAATGGGAGAAAGCCTTGTTGGCTTCTGCCATCTTGTGCATATTTTCCTTTCGCTTTACGGATGCTCCTGTATTATTTGCAGCATCCATAATCTCATTCGCCAGCCGCTCCGCCATGGTTTTTTCTCCTCTTTTTCTGGAGAACATGGTCAGCCAACGCAACGCCAGTGTCTGCCGGCGCTCCGGCCGAACTTCGATCGGAACCTGATACGTCGCACCGCCGATACGTCTTGCCTTTACCTCAAGTACGGGCATGACGTTGTTCATAGCCTCCTGGAATACCTCCAGTGCCGGCTTGCCGGTCTTCTCAGCGATCTGATCAAATGCTTTGTACACAATCTTCTGAGCTACGCCTTTTTTTCCGTCCAGCATGATGTTGTTGATCAGCTTCGTAACTACTACGTCGTTGTACAAAGGATCGGCTAATACTTCTCTTTTCTGAATATGTCCTCTACGTGGCACGGTCCTTCCCTCCTTAACCATTCTGTTATGCCTGAAACAGGCATTTTTTTCGATTAAATCAACGGTACTCACATCTCTTACTTATGCGTTCGTGCGGGAACAGTCTATCTGATAAGTCAATAGAATTCCAACACTAACAGTAGCACAATGTGATACTATTGGTTCGACAGCTCTTATTTTTTCGCTGCTTTCGGCTTCTTCGCGCCGTACTTGGAGCGAGCCTGACGTCTGTTCGCAACGCCCGCTGTATCCAGCGTGCCACGGATAATGTGATATCTGGTACCGGGAAGGTCCTTGACACGGCCGCCGCGGATCAGAACAACACTATGCTCCTGCAGGTTGTGGCCTTCACCGGGAATGTAGCTTGTCACTTCGATTCCGTTGGAAAGACGAACCCTGGCAATCTTTCTGAGAGCTGAGTTAGGTTTTTTAGGCGTAGCAGTTTTCACTGCAGTGCAGACACCGCGCTTCTGCGGAGAAGACGCATCCGTCGGTCTCTTCTGCAGGGAGTTGTAACCCTTCTGCAGCGCCGGCGCTGTGGACTTCTTCACGGATGTCTGACGACCCTTTCTCACTAACTGGTTAAATGTTGGCATCCTATTCACCTCCTGTTTTAATCATTGTATGCGTGCATTTCTGCACAGACACCATGATATTATATTAAATACCGATGGTGTTGTCAAGCTTCATTTTTGAGTACAAAACGTCATGCAAAATCCTACATTTCCGGCAGCTCCGCGGCCTCTTCCGTGTCGCTGCCTGCCTCGAAACCGGTCCCGCTGTCCGCGTTCTCATACTCCTCCGACGGATAGTCTGCATCGTCGCTGTCCATATCGCCGAAATCAATCTCTGCATTCACATCGAAATCGGAATCCAGACGGATGGAACGGTATCTCTTCATACCGGTACCGGCCGGAATCAACTGCCCGATGATCACGTTCTCCTTCAGTCCGATCAGCGGATCTGTCTTGCCCTTGATGGCCGCATCGGTCAGAACCTTTGTGGTCTCCTGGAAGGACGCCGCGGACAGCCATGATTTCTTGGCCAGAGACGCCTTTGTGATACCCAGCAGTACCTGCTTTGCGTCAGCCGGTTCTCTGCCCTCTGCCTCAAGCTGTGCATTGGTGTCCTCATATTCGAGAACATCCACCAGCGTACCGGGCAGGAAATTGGAAGCGCCGTTGTCCTCCACGCGGACATTCTTCAGCATCTGCCGGACAATGACCTCCACGTGCTTGTCGTTGATCTCCACGCCCTGGAGACGATATACACGCTGCACCTCGCGGAGCAGATAATCCTGCACGGCCCGGATTCCCCGGATCTTGAGAATATCGTGCGGGTTCACACTACCCTCGATCAGCTCGTCACCAGCCTCCAGAACCTGCTCATCCGTCACCTTGATGCGGGAGCCGTAAGGAATCAGATAGGTCTTGGCCTCGCCGGTCTCCGCGTTGGAAACCACGATCTCACGTTTTTTCTTGGTATCCTTGATTGCAACCACGCCGGCAATCTCCGTGATGATCGCAAGTCCCTTCGGCTTTCTGGCCTCGAACAGCTCCTCGACACGGGGAAGACCCTGTGTGATATCGTTTCCGGCCACGCCGCCGGTGTGGAAGGTACGCATGGTCAGCTGTGTTCCGGGCTCACCGATCGACTGTGCCGCGATGATTCCCACCGCCTCGCCGACCTGCACCGCCTGTCCGGTCGCCATGTTGGCGCCGTAGCACTTCGCACAGATGCCGACATGGGAACGGCAGCTTAAAACGGTCCGGATCTTGATCCGTGTGAGCGGCTCGCCGTTCTCGTCCACGCCCTTGCTCATAATCAGGGCTGCCCGCTTCGGCGTGATCATGTGATCCGCCTCAATCAGAAGATTTCCATCCTTATCATAGATGTTCTCACAGGAGAACCGTCCGGTGATCCGCTCCTGCAGACCCTCGATCTCCTCCTTGCCATCCATAAAGGCGTACACATACATACCCGGGATCTCTTCCTGACCGGCGCTGCAGTCCACTTCGTTGATGATCTGATCCTGTGACACGTCGACCAGACGGCGTGTAAGGTATCCGGAATCCGCGGTACGCAGCGCTGTGTCGGACAGACCCTTCCGGGCGCCGTGCGCAGACATAAAGTACTCCAGAACATCCAGTCCTTCACGGAAATTTGACGTGATCGGCAGCTCGATGGTACGTCCGGTGGTATCCGCCATCAGTCCGCGCATACCGGCTAACTGCTTGATCTGCTTATCCGATCCGCGGGCGCCGGAATCAGCCATCATATAAATGTTGTTGTATTTATCAAGTCCCGAGAGCAGCTCGTGTGTCAGGATATCGTCGGTATCCTTCCATGTCTCGATAACCTCTTTGTAACGCTCTTCCTCCGTGATCAGGCCGCGCTTGTAGTTCCGGGTGATCACATCCACCGTATCCTGCGCCTGCTTGATCAGCTCCGGTTTGCGGGGCGGAACGGTCATATCGGAGATGGATACCGTCATCGCTGCCTGCGTGGAATACTTGTATCCCATGGACTTGATGTCGTCCAGCACCTCCGCCGTGCTGGTCGCTCCGTGAAGGTTGATGACCTGTTCCAGAATCTTTTTCAATCCCTTCTTGCCCACATGGAAGTCCACCTCAAACCGCAGCGCATTTTCCTCTGTGCTGCGATCCACAAAGCCCAGATCCTGCGGAAGAATCTCATTGAAAAGCATACGGCCGAGCGTCGTCTCCACCATCGCCGAGATGTGTCTGCCCTCAAACTCCCCCTCGCGGTGTACGAAAAGCTTCTGGTGAAGGGTAATCGAGCCGTTCTCATAGGCAAGGATCGCCTGCCTGATGTTCTCAAAACGATGTCCGAGCAGATCCTCGATCGTACAAACCACGATTCTGTGACGCTCTGCGTCCACATTCACACGGACAAGGGAATCCTCCGACAATACGAGGTGCGTTTCCTTATATGCTTTCAACGCCTCCTGCGCCTCGTCAATGCTGTCATAGGAAGCCGCCACCTTCTCAAGCTCCGCCTGAGAATCGCGGAACGCCTGAATGGCTTCCTGAATATACCGCTCCTTATCGCCATCCTCTGTCGGCTCTACATCCGCGCCGAACTCTGCGGCAACCAAAGCTTCCTTTTCGGTGCCCGTGTAATCCGGATATTTGTGCATGGTCAGGTAGTAAATCCCCAGAACCATATCCTGGGACGGAACTGCCACCGGGCCGCCATCCGAAGGCTTCAGGAGGTTATTCGGGGAGAGCAGCATAAAGCGGCACTCTGCCTGCGCCTCCACGGACAAGGGAAGATGCACAGCCATCTGGTCGCCGTCAAAATCCGCGTTGAACGCTGTACAGACTAGCGGATGCAGCTTGATCGCCTTGCCCTCTACCAGAACCGGCTCAAAAGCCTGGATACCCAGACGGTGCAGAGTCGGTGCACGGTTCAGCATAACCGGATGCTCTTTGATGACATCCTCCAGAACATCCCACACTTCCGGCTGCAGCTTTTCTACCATCTTTTTGGCGCTCTTGATATTGTGCGCCGTTCCGTTGCAGACAAGCTCCTTCATAACGAAGGGCTTAAACAGCTCGATCGCCATCTCCTTGGGCAGACCGCACTGGTAAATCTTCAGCTCCGGGCCGTCAACGATAACGGAACGTCCGGAATAGTCGACACGCTTGCCCAGCAGGTTCTGCCGGAAACGTCCGGATTTTCCCTTCAGCATATCAGAAAGCGACTTCAGTGCACGGTTGCCTGGTCCGGTGACCGGTCTTCCGCGGCGGCCGTTATCGATCAGCGCATCCACCGCCTCCTGCAGCATCCGCTTCTCATTGCGGACAATGATATCCGGAGCGCCGAGCTCCAGCAGTCTGCGCAGACGGTTGTTGCGGTTTATAATTCTTCTGTAGAGATCGTTCAGGTCAGAAGTGGCAAAACGTCCGCCGTCCAACTGAACCATCGGGCGAAGATCCGGCGGAATGACCGGGATCACCGTCATGACCATCCACTCCGGCTTGTTGCCGGACTCGTGGAAGGACTCCACCACTTCCAGTCTCTTAATAATTCTCGCACGTTTCTGTCCGGTCGCGGTCTTCAGCTGTGCCTTCAGCTCCTCGGAATCCTTCTCCAGATCGATCGCCTTCAACAGCTCCATCACTGCCTCTGCGCCCATCCCGACACGGAAATCCTTGCCGAACTTCTCTCTGGCCTCCTGATATTCCATCTCAGAAAGCACCTGCTTATACTGGAGATCCGAGCTTCCCTGATCCAGCACAATATAGGACGCAAAATACAGCACCCGCTCCAGCACTTTCGGAGAAAGGTCAAGGATCAGCCCCATGCGGCTGGGAATCTCCTTGAAATACCAGATATGGGATACGGGAGCGGCCAGCTCAATATGGCCCATCCGTTCTCTTCGCACATTGGATTTGGTGATCTCAACGCCGCAGCGGTCGCAGACCACGCCTTTATAGCGGATCTTTTTATACTTTCCGCAGTGGCACTCCCAGTCCTTGCTGGGTCCGAAAATGCGCTCACAGAAAAGGCCGTCTTTTTCCGGTTTCAGTGTCCTGTAGTTGATGGTTTCCGGCTTTTTTACCTCACCGTGAGACCATTCCAGTATTTTCTCCGGAGAAGCCAGTTTGATGCGGATTGCATCAAATGCTACTACCTGATTTGCCTGATTATTATTTGTTTCTGGCATTACGACACTCCTTTCCTATTACTCTGCGTCAAAGACCTCATCCGGCATGTCATCATAATCATCCGGCATGGGCTCCGCCTCATCTTCCTCAACATTCACAAGCTCTTCGTTCTTATTGAACTCCTGCTCGGTAAAGCCGCGCTCTCCAAAGGAATCCTTCTCCTCATAATTAAAATCGCGGTCGCCGGAGATGATGGAATTCAGGCTGGTGTCACCGTACTCGCTGGTCTCCAGCAGTGTGACCTCCTCGCCGTTTTCATCCTCAAGCGTTACATCCAGTCCGAGAGCCTGCAGCTCCTTCAGGAGCACCTTAAACGACTCCGGAATGCCGGGCTCAGGGATATTGTCTCCCTTGACGATCGCCTCGTATGTCTTCACACGGCCGATCACGTCATCAGACTTGACCGTCAGGATCTCCTGCAATGTGTACGCTGCGCCGTAGGCTTCGAGAGCCCACACTTCCATCTCACCGAAACGCTGTCCGCCGAACTGAGCTTTTCCGCCCAGAGGCTGCTGTGTCACCAGTGAATACGTGCCGGTGGAACGGGCATGGATCTTGTCGTCCACCATATGATGCAGCTTCAGATAATGCATGTGTCCGATCGTAACCGGATTGTCAAAGCGCTCACCGGTGCGTCCGTCGCGCAGCCACACCTTACCGTCTCTGGAGATCGGCACACCCTTCCACAAACTCCTGTGGTCGCGGTGTACATCCAGATAATCCATGACATCCTGATCGATCACATCTTTATATTTATCATAAAACGTCTCTTCCCCGTCCTTCGCCTCATCCGCATCAAACGGGTGGTTTACATAATCGTTGGCCAGATCAAGCGTGTCCATGATATCCATCTCGTTGGCACCGTCAAAAATCGGCGTGGAGATATCAAAACCCAGCGCTTTGGCAGCCAGAGAAAGGTGAATCTCCAGCACCTGTCCGATATTCATACGGGACGGAACGCCCAGCGGATTCAGCACGATGTCCAGCGGACGTCCGTTCGGCAAAAACGGCATATCCTCAATCGGAAGCACGCGGGAGACAACACCCTTCTTTCCGTGACGGCCGGCCATCTTATCACCTACAGAGATTTTTCTCTTCTGCGCGATGTAAATGCGAACCGACTGATTAACACCCGGGGAAAGCTCATCGCCGTTCTCCTTCGTAAGCACTTTCGCGTCCACAACGATTCCGTATTCTCCGTGGGGCACCTTCAGGGAAATATCACGCACCTCGCGCGCCTTCTCTCCGAAAATCGCGCGGAGCAGACGCTCCTCTGCGGTCATCTCTGTCTCTCCCTTCGGAGTAACCTTTCCCACAAGAATGTCACCTGCACGCACTTCTGCACCGATGCGGATAATGCCCCGTTCGTCCAGATCCTTCAGAGCGTCGTCGCCGACACCCGGCACATCGCGGGTGATCTCCTCCGGTCCCAGCTTAGTATCTCTGGCCTCCGCCTCATACTCATCAATGTGAATCGAAGTGTACACATCATCCCGCACCAGTCTCTCAGAGAGCAAGACGGCATCCTCATAGTTGTAGCCTTCCCATGTCATAAAGCCGATCAGCGGGTTTTTGCCGAGTCCGAGCTCGCCGTTCGCGGTGGAAGGGCCGTCCGCAATCACCTGTCCGGCCTCCACATGATCCCCTTTGTAAACAATCGGCCGCTGGTTGTAGCAGTTGGACTGATTGCTTCTGGAGAATTTGGTCAGCTTATATACTTCTCTCGTACCGTCGTCGTCATATTTAATATGAATCTCGTCGGAACAGGAACGCTCCACCGTACCGGCGCGCTTTGCCAGAACGCACACACCGGAATCCACCGCTGCTTTCGCCTCCATGCCGGTACCGACAACCGGTGCTTCCGTGGTGAGAAGCGGGACGGCCTGTCTCTGCATGTTGGCGCCCATCAGGGCACGGTTCGCGTCGTCATTCTGCAGGAACGGGTTCAGCGCCGTCGCAACGGAGAAAACCATCTGCGGCGAAACATCCATATAGTCAA
>JAJQBM010000028.1 GCA_021203285.1 Clostridiales bacterium
TTTCAAGGCTTGGAGCGATCCTTTGACTGTACTAACTGTCAAAGACGGGACTATACTATAATATAAACAAATATGAAAGATATTTTTCTTGTTTTTTGTGTAAAAATTTCAACAAAAAAACTGCTGCGGGATCCGCAAAGAATCTCACAGCAGCCTTCCTTCATTCATTTTTTCTTATCTGTAGATGATGTCCTCGCGCCCCGGTCCGTTGGAAACCATGGTGATCGGGAAGCCGATCTGTTCCTCCACAAACTCTATGTACTTCCGGCAATTCTCCGGCAGTTCCTCATAGTTCCGAATGCCGTGGATATCCGTCTTCCAGCCCGGCAAAGTCTTTAACACCGGCTTCGCGCGGTTCAGCTTCGATGTGACGGGGAAGTCGGTCGTCACCTCGCCGTCGATCTCATAGCCCACGCAGACCGGGATCTCGTCCAGATATCCCAGCACATCCAGCACGGTAAATGCCACATCGGTCGCACCCTGCAGGCGGCAGCCGTACCGGCTCGCCACGCAATCAAACCATCCCATCCGCCGCGGGCGCCCGGTCGTCGCGCCGTACTCTCCGCCGTCGCCGCCGCGCCGCCTGAGCTCATCGGCCTCATCCCCGAAGATCTCGCTGACAAAAGCACCCGCGCCCACTGCGCTGGAATACGCCTTGCAGACGACGACCACCTTTTCGATCGCATAGGGCGGAAGACCCGCGCCGATCGCGCCGTAGGCTGCCAGCGTGGAGGAGGATGTCACCATCGGATAGATGCCGTGATCCGGATCCTTCAGCGTGCCGAGCTGGCCCTCCAGAAGGATCTCCTTCCCCTCCCTGATCGCGTTCCACAGATAGGAGGACACATCGCAGATATACGGCTCTACCATCTCCCGATACTGATGCAATGTTTCAAGAAGCTCCGCCGGATCCAGCAGCGGCTTATGGTATAAATGCTCGAGGAGAACATTCTTCGTCTCACAGACGCGGACAACCTTTTCCTTTAACAGCTCCTCGTCAAAAAGCTCGCTGACCTGAAAGCCGATCTTCGCGTACTTGTCCGAATAAAACGGAGCAATACCGGACTTCGTGGAGCCGAAGGACTTTCCGCCCAGCCGTTCTTCTTCGTATTGGTCAAAGAGCACATGGTACGGCATCACCATCTGCGCGCGGTCGCTGACCAGAATCTTCGGCATCGGCACGCCCCTCTCAACGATACTCTGAATCTCCTGAAAGAGAATCGGTATATTCAGCGCAACGCCGTTTCCGATAATGCTGGTCGTATGGCCATAAAAGCATCCGGACGGAAGCGTGTGAAGCGCAAACTTTCCGCAATCATTTACGATTGTGTGGCCCGCATTGGCGCCTCCCTGAAAACGAACAATGATATCTGCCTCCTTCGCAAGCATATCGGTGATCTTGCCCTTTCCCTCATCACCCCAGTTCACTCCCACTACTGCTTTTACCATTTTGGTATCCTCCTTATATACATATATCCTGTAAATAATAATATGTCATGGTCGCCAAGGCAATCTCCCGCCCGGTCTCGTCCGTGATCATCACATCATAGACGCACATATTTTTTCCAATCTTAATTTCCCGGGATTCGCCGATCAGCTTTTTACACTCCATGGCAGAACGAAGATAATGGATATCGCCGGAGACCGTCTTGACATAAGGGCCTCTGCTGACTGCCGCCGCTCCGCCAATCGTATCCGCCATCGTTAAAAGCTCTCCGCCGTGTATGGAACCGATGGGATTCCCGTGTTCCGGCCTCAGCTCCTGCTCGCCTTTGGCATACCCCTCAGAGATCTCTGTGGTCTTCATGCCGACTTCCCGGATAAACCCTACATTCCTGATTTCCTTTAGCTTCTCATAATCCATACTTATGAACTTCCTCCGGTTACACGTGAATTGCCTTCGTCGCGGTCACCGCCAGCGCACCCGGGCCGATATGGCAGGAAACACTCAAAGACAACGGCTGCAGGACAATATCATGATTCGGGAAAACCGCCTGCACTTCCCGCTTAAACTCCTCCGCAGGCTCCAGATCATGCGTGTAAGCCATGGCGATATGAATGTCCTCGCCTGTCGCGGATCCGAAACGGTCTCTGCAGTCGTCCTGAATCTGCTTGATCATGATATTTTTCCCCTGTTTCGTCGTCCGGGCCTTCGCAAAGGCGTCCAGCTTTTCCCCCTGAATCTGCAGCACCGGCTTCAGCTTCAGAAGTGTTCCAAGCGCCGCGGCAGCCGGTGTGATCCGCCCGCCCTTTTTCAGATAATACAGGGTATCCAGCATAATGTAGATGCTGGACTCCATTTTATTCGCCATCAGCGCATCGTAAATCTCCTGTCCGGACTTCCCCGCATCCGCCAGCATCTTTGCATCCAAAGCGGACTGACGCTGCGTCACGGAGATGCGCTGATTATCCACGACGAACACTTTGCCGTCATAATCCTGTGTGATCATCTGCGCGGTGGAACAGGTGCTGGACAAGCCGCTGGACATGGGAATATGTATGATCTCATCATATGCGGTGAGCAGTCTGTCCCAAAGCTCGATAAAATCGCCCACAATAGGAGCGGAGGTCTTGATGTCCGCTCCGGCCGTCAACTTCTCATAAAACTGTTCCTGCGTCAGGGTGATATCCTCCAGAAACAATTCCTCATTGATATAAAACGGCATCGGCATGACATATATGCCAAGCTGTTTCCCCTCCATCTGAGTGATGCCGCTGTTGCTGTCTGTTACGATCGCTACCTTGCTCATAAAACCCCCTCCTTGGATGGCCGCAGGCCATACATATGAATGATATCATACTTGGGGGAAAAAAACAATGTTTAATATACGGCGCTTCACTCGTGACACCTTGTGTCACTCGTTATCCGTATGGCTACGCCATCCGGAAAAATAAGGAGGGTTAGACCGGGAGAGAATTTATTCTCAATCCGATCTAACCCTCCTTATTTTCAGCGCCGTAGCTTTTTAACGCTTACATCATATCACCCATTCCGGAATCTCCTGCCGGCATCGGCGGATTCTTTTCCTTAATCTCAGCAACAACAGACTCGGTGGTCAGCAGAGTGGAAGCCACGCTTGTCGCGTTCTGCAGTGCGCTTCTCGTCACCTTCACCGGATCGATGATACCCTCATCGAGCATGTCAACATACACTTCCTTCGCGGCGTCAAATCCGATGCCGGACTTTGCCTCGCGCACCTTGTTGATGATCACCGCGCCCTCAAGGCCTGCATTGGCAGCGATGTAGTACAGCGGAGCCTCCAGTGCCTTCAGAATTACCTTTGCGCCGGTCTTCTCGTCGCCCTCAAGGCTCTCGGCCATCTTCTCCACATCCTTCGCCGCGTGGATATAAGCGGAACCGCCGCCCGCAATGATGCCTTCCTCAACCGCAGCCTTTGTAGCTGCCAGCGCATCCTCCATGCGGAGCTTGCTCTCCTTCATCTCTGTCTCTGTCGCAGCGCCGACACGGATCACGGCTACGCCGCCTGCCAGCTTCGCCAGTCTCTCCTGCAGCTTCTCACGGTCAAAATCGGAAGTGGTGTTCTCGATCTCTGCGCGGATCTGGGCGATTCTCGCCTGGATTGCAGCGGAGTCGCCCTCGCCGTCCACAATGATGGTGTTCTCTTTCTGAACCTTGACAGACTTTGCACGGCCCAGCATATCAATGGTAGCCTCTTTGAGCTCCAGACCAACCTCCTCGGAGATCACGGTGCCGCCGGTCAGGATTGCGATATCCTGCAGCATCGCCTTTCTTCTGTCGCCGTAACCCGGTGCCTTAACCGCCGCAACGGTGAAGGTTCCGCGGAGTTTATTGACAATCAGTGTGGTGAGAGCCTCGCCCTCCACATCCTCGGCGATGATCTGCACGATCTGCTCCAGCAGCGGCAGAATCTCCTGAATGTTGCTGATTTTCTTATCTGTGATCAGGATATACGGATCATCCAGATTGGCTTCCATCTTATCCATATCGGTCGCCATGTATGCGGAAATGTATCCGCGGTCAAACTGCATACCTTCGACCAGATCCAGCTCGGTCTGCATGGTCTTGGACTCTTCGGTGGTGATCACGCCGTCGCCGGTCACTTTCTCCATGGCATCGGCAACCATGTTTCCGACCTCGACATCTCCGGCGGAGATCGCGGCTACCTTTGCGATGTGATCTTTGCCGTTGACCTTCTGGCTCATGGCTGCGATGGACTCAACCGCAACCTCAGTCGCTTTCTTCATACCGCGGCGCATGATGATCGGATTTGCACCCGCCTCAAGGTTCTTCATGCCCTCTTTGATCATCGCCTGTGCGAGAACCGTAGCGGTTGTGGTGCCGTCACCGGCCACATCGTTTGTCTTGGTGGCAGCCTCTTTGACCAACTGTGCACCCATGTTCTCAAACGCATCCTCCAGCTCAATGTCCTTTGCGATGGTCACGCCGTCGTTTGTGATCAGCGGCGTGCCGTAGGATTTATCCAGAACAACGTTCCGGCCTTTCGGTCCAAGTGTTACTCTTACTGTATTTGCAAGCTGATCTACGCCTGCCTCTAATGCTTTTCTGGCGTCTGTGCCGTATTTCAACTGTTTTGCCATAATGAAGATCCTCCTTTATAATAATTGCTTCTTACTCTACAATCGCGAGAATATCGCTCTGCTTTACAATGATGTACTCCTCGCCGTCCAGCTTTACCTCGTTGCCCGCATACTTGGAATAAATCACCTTATCGCCTGTCTTTACCTGCATGGTCACTTCCTTGCCGTCAACCATTCCGCCGGGGCCGACCGCGATAACCTCCGCCTCCTGCGGTTTCTCCTGCGCGGAGCTCGCAAGGATGATGCCGGACTTCGTCGTCTCCTCCGCTTCCAGCTGTTTTAATACAACTCTGTCGCCCAAAGGTACTAACTTCATGATAAATCCTCCTTTTACTGATCTGTCTTTTCTTTTTGCCTTGTTAGCACTCATTTAACCCGAGTGCTAACCGCTGGTCATATAATAGTGATTTCAGGTATGAATCGCAACCGCATTTATTTTTTAAAATCGCTATGTATACTCTTGTTTTCTCACTTAATCTCTTGTTTTCTCATTTTTTCTCGTTTTTAGAAAAAATCGGAAAAGATTTGCCCGCTCGGGTCAGTATATGAAGCCCGCAGGAATTTTATTCTTCAAATGAGGGAAAAATGCCTGCAGGCGTTGAAAATTCCGTCCGCATGAATATCATCCGTCACATAGTCCGCATGCGACTTCGCCAGATCCGTCCCGTTTCCCATCACCACGCCGGTGCCCGCGTAATCCAGCATTTCCAGATCGTTGGCACTGTCGCCGAAGGCATAGGTATCCGCCCTGTCTACGCCCAAAAGCCCACAGACCGCGGCGATCGCCGTCGCCTTAGAATAGCCCTTCGGGACCACCTCCATGACAATATCCCCGTGAACAAGGAACTCATAGTCATCCTGCAGCGCCTCGATCACCTCCCGGTACCGCGTTCCTCCGATCAAAACGCTGAACTTGCTGACCTCCCACTCTGCCTGATTGCCGCGGATCGGCCGGACATATTCATTCATCACATCCAGAAGGTAGCGCCCGTATTCGTCCCGGCTGATAATGTCAGCATCCATAAACAGAAGATCCCGCCCCTCCATGACCATCGGCATATCGTAGTCATAGAACATCTGCACCGACCGCGCCAGAACCGCATCGTCCACCTTTTTGTATAAAATCTCCTCCCCATGGTACTCGATGCAGGTGCCGCAGCCGCTTAAGATGCCGTCAAAATCCATGGAAAACAGCTTCTCGCCCTGGATGAAAACCTTTGTCCTCCCGCTGCAGAGGAAAATCTGATGTCTGTTCTCCTTTAGCATGCGAAGCGCCGTCTTTGTGCTCTCCGGAATCACATTCTCACGATCCCAGAGCGTTCCGTCTATGTCAAAAAAAATCAGTGCCATTCTATCTCCTTCCCTCCCGCTCCATTTCTGAAAAATTTGTGAATATCGCTTTCACGGTTCCATTCCCGCCCGTTTTGTGTTACGATACATAGCGTTGGCGGTAATGTTGGAATCAAAAGTATTTGACCCCAATGATACTCACGAATTGCTTCGCATTTCATGCTCTCGCAATCCTAAAAAAACACTCAGAATCCGCTCATTTTGCCCTGAAAATCAGCCAAAATGGCTACTTCTTCGTGTTTTAGCGGATCCCAAAGTCATGAATCGGATCGTAAACGCTCCGTTCATGACCTTTTGACCCTAGTATCATCCATATTGAACCATAAAAATGCATTCCTGTAAAGGAAAACAGTGGCAAAACATCAAATAAAAGCTGTTTAGAAAGGAAAAACCCATGTCAAAAAGCAGACGTCGGCGCCGCCGAAGCAGCGCCCTGCAAAAGATAATTCTGGTCATCGTCATTCTCGTAATTGTAATCCTCATCGCCTTTTTCTTCGTGATCCGGCCGATGAAGCAAAAGCTGGCCTCCTCCGTCGCGGAAAAGGTCATCGAAATGCAGGTATCCTCCGACACAGACTCCGACGTCACCGCCGAGGAGATTCTGGATGTCATGAGTGAGGAGGATCAGGCGACCATTGAGGAGATTTGCGAGGAATATCTGGACGTGCAGACCCTGACGGAAATCTCCGGCTATATGGCACAGGGCGACACCGCCTCCATCAAAGCCTATGTCGAAGAATCCCTCTCCGAGGAAGAGCTTGCACAGATACAGGAGATCTACGAAAAGTATCAGGATGAGCTGTCGGGATATCTGGAGTAAAAAAAGGAGTTCCCCACCACTCGGGAACTCCTTTTTCTTACTGTATTTGCTTGAAAGGCCATCTTTTAAAACCCATCTCTCGTCCGAAGCCTACTCCTCGCCCGGCATCTTCCACGCATCATGGTCCGTGTGCAGCAGCTCATGGGATTTATGGGAGAGCGGCTCTCCGAAGTAGTCCTCATACGCCCGGATCACGGATGGATTCTCGTGGGAGAAGCGCAGCGGATTGGAGCGGTCGAGCTCATAGAGCTGCTGCCCTCGGACATCCGCCATCCCCACGCCATCGCGGATGGGCTGTCCGCCGCCGCCCGCGCAGCCGCCGGGGCAGGCCATGACCTCCACAAAATGGTACTCCGCCTCGCCTGCGCGGCATTTCTCGATCAGTTTGTGGGCATTGCTGAGGCCATGCGCCACCGCTGTCTTCACTCTGATTCCGGCGATCTCGATCTCAGCCTCCTTAATTCCTTCCATGCCGCGGACGACACGGAACGCATCCGGATCCGGATTGTGTCCCTCCAGCACATAGGAAGCCGTGCGCAGCGCCGCTTCCATAACGCCGCCGGTCGCGCCGAAGATCACGCCCGCGCCGGTTCCGACGCCCAGAGGCGCATCAAACTCTTCCTCCGGCAAAAGCGCCGGAATCACCATCTCCGCTTTGATGACACGGTCAAACTCCCGGGTCGTCAGTACCAGATCCACATCCTGTCCCGCTCCCGCATCGTTCATCACCGGCAGCGCACACTCATGCTTTTTCGCCAGACAGGGCATGATGGAGGCGCAGAAAATGCGCGATGGATCCACATCCAGAATCTCCGCATACCATGATTTTACCACGGCGCCGAACATCTGCTGCGGCGACTTGGCGGTGGAGAGGTTCGCCGTCATGTCCGGATACTGGGACTTTAAAAACCGTACCCACCCCGGACAGCAGGAGGTAAACATGGGCCACTGATACTCGTCCGGATGGCGCATCCGCTCGATAAACTCCGACCCCTCCTCCATGATCGTCAGGTCTGCAGAGAAATTCGTGTCAAACACATAGTCCGCGCCGAGCGCACGCACTGCGGCAGCCATGCGCTTTTCGGTCGCCATCTGCTTCGGGAGCCTGATTCCCTCGCCCCATGCCGCGCGAACCGCAGGCGCGATCTGCACAATCACAATCTTCTCTGGATCGTGAATCGCATCCATCAGCTTTTCACAGTCGTCCCTCTCGTGGAGAGCGCCGACGGGGCAGTGCGTCACACACTGGCCGCAGAGCGCACAGGCACTGTCCTCAATCTTCCGGTTTTCACTGATATTCACGCTGGTGCGCTTGCCGGTGTTCACCATATCCCAGATGTCGAGCGTCTGCACCTTCTCACAGATCTGGACACAGCGCATGCACTTGATACATTTTCCGGCGTTTCGGATAAGCGGGAATTCCCGGTTCCACGGCTTGGTTTCATAGGTCCGGCGGAACGGCAGGCGTCCGATGTTTAAGGTGTTCGCCACCTCCTGAAGGGAGCAGTTTCCGCTCCGGGTACAGGAGGTACAGTTCGTATTGTGCTGGGACAAGATAAACTCCACGTTCATCCGCCGCGCATGCTGCACCTTCTCGCTGTTGGTGATGACCTCCATCCCCTCCTGCACCTTCGTGTTGCAGGACGCCACCAGCATGTCCTTTCCCTTCAACTCCACCACACAGACACGGCAGGCGCCGATCTCATTGATCTCCTTCAGATAGCAAAACGTCGGGATTTTGATGCCGGCCATGGAGGCCGCTTCCAGAATCGTCGTTCCCTCCTGCACCTGCAGGCTTTTATTGTTTATTTTGATGTTTACCATATCTCCTGACGACCTCCTCTCAAAGCAGCGCATCCATGGCGGTCGCAGCGCAGACAGCGGCTCGCCTCGCGCAGCGCTTCCTCCTCGCTCATCGGCAGCTCTACGCCCTCAAAGCTCTGCTTCCGGGAACATGCCTCCGCCTCACGGAGGTTGACCCTTCCGCTCGCCACCTTGTCATTTAACAGCGGTTCTGGGATATCCACATCGCAGGTGATCGGATGGTGATATCCGAGGTATTCGTCAATATTTGCCGCCGCGACCTTTCCGCCCTCAATCGCGCGGATTACTGTCGCTGCGCCCAGCACACACTCCCCACCGGCGAAAATACCGTCCATCTGAACGGCGCCGGATTCGTCGGCGACGATCCGTCCGCGGTTGACCGGAATACCGTACTCCGCAAAGGGTCCAGAGACGATATCCTGTCCGACTGCGACAAGGATGATATCGCAGGCCATGCGCTCTTCGGGCTTATTCGCGTTGCGCGGAGCCGGACGGCCGTTTTTCACCTGTCCGATGACCTGCGGCTGCACCCAGAGCGCCGCGGCCTTTCCTTCTGCATCTGCCTCAATCCGCATAGGCGCATTCGGCGTGACCATCTCCACGCCCTCGGCAAGTGTGCTCTCCACTTCCTCGGCGAGCGCCGTCATATCCTCCTGACGCCGCCGGTAAACCACCTTTACCGACGCGGCATGGCAGCGGACCGCTGTCCGTGCGCAGTCCATGGCGACGTTGCCGCCGCCGACCACGATGATGTCCTTTCCGGTGTAATCCGGATAATTGTCGTCCCCGATCTCCCGGAGCATCTCAACCGCGGAGATCACATTTTTACTATCCTCGCCCTCCAGACGAAGCTTTTTGTCCGTGTGGGCGCCGATGGCCACATAGACCGCGTCGTACTCCGCGCGGAGCTGTCTCATCTCGTCAGCGCCGATTTTCGTCTCCGTCTTCACCTCAATGCCGGTGGACAGAATCGCGTCCAGATCCTGCGGCAGCCGCTCTCTTGGGAATCGGTAATTCGGAATGCCGTAGCGCAGCATTCCGCCCAACTGTTTTTTCTCCTCGAAAACGGTACTC
>JAJQBM010000159.1 GCA_021203285.1 Clostridiales bacterium
CATAACGTTTTGTGCCTTGAGCGTCAAAAACGCGAAAGGAATGGATATAAAAATGGCAGAATTATCAATGCAGCACGTTTATAAGAGATATCCGAACGGATTCGAGGCGATCAAGGATTTTAATCTTGAGGTCGCGGACAAAGAGTTTATCATCTTTGTAGGACCGTCCGGATGCGGTAAATCAACCACACTTCGTATGATTGCCGGTCTGGAAGAGATCTCCGAGGGCGATTTCTACATCGACGGAAAACGCATGAACGATGTGGAGCCGAAGGACAGAGATATCGCGATGGTTTTCCAGAGCTACGCACTGTATCCGCATATGACCGTAGCGGACAACATGGGCTTTGCTCTTAAGCTGAGAAAGATGCCGAAGGATGAGATCGATAAGAAGGTTCGCGAAGCTGCGAAGATTCTTGACCTTGAGAAGCTGTTAGACCGCAAACCGAAGGCTCTTTCCGGTGGTCAGAGACAGCGTGTTGCGATGGGCCGTGCGATTGTCCGTGAGCCGAAGGTCTTCCTTATGGATGAGCCACTCTCCAATCTGGATGCCAAGCTGAGAGTTCAGATGCGTACCGAGATTTCCACTCTGCATCAGAGACTCGGCGCGACGATCATCTATGTTACCCATGACCAGACCGAGGCTATGACGCTTGGTACCAGAATCGTTGTCTTGAAGGACGGCGTGATCATGCAGGTAGATTCTCCGAAGAAACTGTATGACGAGCCGGACAACCTTTTCGTTGCCGGATTCATCGGATCTCCTCAGATGAACTTTATGGATGCGCTTGTAAAGGCCAGCGGAGATCAGGTTACCATCACAGCCAACGGCAATACATATGTGATGCCTGAGAACAAGGCAAAGGCTCTGAAGGATGGCGGTTATGACGGAAAGACAGTTGTCTTCGGTATCCGTCCGGACGACATGGATGACTTCCCGGCATTTGTTGAGCAGAACAAGGGTTACGAGATTGATGCGGATGTCACAGGCTATGAGCTTCTCGGCTCTGAGGTTATGCTGTACTTCGCATCCAACGGCATCACGATGTCGGCAAAGGTAGACGCAAGCACACCGGCCCGCTACGGCGATAAGGTTTCCATCGCGTTCGATGTTGAAAAAGGTCATCTCTTTGATAAAGAGACAGGGCAGGCGATCTGCCACTAAGTTATTTTATGACTGCAGGACTGGGTACGGTCTCCGTATCCAGTCTTTTCAATTATCCGGCTGTTGCAGTTTGTCGGAATCAGGAAGTTGTCAGAGCGTTGTGGAATAGTAGAGGAATACAGAATATATGGATTACATGGTTTCAACCAAAAAACTGGAACGGATTTTAGAGGAGATGAAGGAGGCTTCCAAACGGGAGTACCTTCTTTTTTCTGTGGATGGAAAATGCCTCGCGGGTACTGTCGCGTCGGACGGATTTGCCGAAGCGGTCACACAGTTTGCCCATTCTCTGGCAGAGACGCAGGTACAGCAGGGATGGATTTATTTCCGTGTTGAGATTCAGGGGGAGACGGAGTATGTGCTGCTCTGCAGCGTGGGGACGGAGGCAGACCAGTCCTATGTGATCGGCAGGATGGCGCTTTGCCAGATTCGGAACGTTTTTCTCTCTGTGCGTGAGCCGGAAAACCGGATCAATGTTTTGAGGCAGATTATCAACGGGGAGATTCCGAGGGAAAAGGTGGTGGAGAAGTGCCATTATCTCCAACTGAAACCCGGCAGGTATGTACTCTATGTTGTACACTACAGACAGGAAGCGGATACAATCCTGCTCGAGATGCTGAAGAACCTGTGTGCGAACAGCTATGAGGATTTCATGGTGGAGATGGACGGCACGAAGACGGTTCTGGTCAAGAATGTGACAGACATACCGAATGAAGATTTTGAGCAGTATGCCCGGACGATCGTGGACAATATGCAGGCGGAAGCGATGACGAATGTCTGGGTGGGCTACGGTGATCCGGTGGATGCCTTTGAGGAGATGTATTCGTCTTACTGTCAGGCGAAGACGGCGCTGGATATCGGGCTCGTCTACTGCGGAACAGAGCGGGTGTTTTATTATCATCATCTGGGTCTTGGCCGTCTGATCTATAAGCTGCCCCCGGATCAGTGTGAGCTGTTTTTGCAGGAGGTTCTCGGGGAAAATATGGAACTCGAGCTGGACGATGAGACACTGACGACGATCAACAAGCTCTTTGACAATAATCTGAACATCTCCGAGACGGCGCGGCAGCTCTATATCCACAGGAACACGCTGCTTTACCGTTTGGAGCGGATTGAGAAAAAGCTGGGGCTCGATATTCGTTCTTTCGAGGATGCGATGCTTTTTAAAATCGCAATGATGGTTCGCACCCATCTGAATTCTCTTTAAAAGTTGTCAAATGCAGACGCATTTGGTATACTGGATGCAGGCAATGAGCCGTGCGAATTCAAGAAGGAGGAAAAGCAATGGATCTGATCAGCGGCCTTCAGGCCATGTTGGGAGGGGATCCGTCTTCCGCAAAACAGCGAAGTGACCAAAGAAATACGGCGGCGCATCGGCAGGAGGGTGAACTGAAGAAAAAAAACATCCTGTTGAAGGAGCAGTTGGACGCTGCCCGTGAGCGGATTGTTCGGTTAGAGAACCAGATTGAATCAATGAAAAAGGAGACTACAAAGGTGGAGCAGAACTTAGATTCCGGAAGAGACGATATGGACCGGCTGATCACAGGGGTTACGGTACAGATTCAGGAGATGATAAGCGCGCTGGAGCAGCAGGCGCAACAGCTCGAGGGTAAGACCGCCAGCCAGGTCGGGCGCATGGAGGAGAGCACGAGAGAACAGATCAGCGAGATCAGGGCCATGGTGGAGAAGCTGGAGGAACAAAGAGTCTCCATGGATGAGATCAATGAGAAGTCTGAGAGCCTGCGCACGGATATCATTGAGAAGATTCACGCGGAGAATGTCCAGTGCTACCGCAATATGAAGAACCTCGTGATGGATCTGGATGTCAAGATCGAGGAGCTTGAGCTGGGGGAGAAGAGCCTGACGAAGATTCGCAAGTCGTTCAAGGGGATGAAGTTTTTCTCATTTTTCAGTTTCTTAAGCTTTTTGATGCTGCTGTATTTTCTTCTGGCGAATCGGTTTGGAATTGATCTTTTTACATTAATAATCAGATAATACGAGGGGAAATGATATGGGATTGGATGAGAAGCGGAAGGTCTGGGTCGTTGGACATAAGAATCCGGATACGGACTCGATTTGTTCCGCCATCGCTTATGCATATTTGAAAAGCCGGACTTCGGAGGGGGAAGAGTACGAGCCGAAGCGGGCGGGGGAACTGAATGAAGAGACAAAATATGTTCTGCGTGCATTCGGAGCTGACACACCGGGGCTGATCACGGATGTAGGGGCACAGGTGAAGGATATTGAGATCCGCCGTGTGCCGGGGATCAGCGAGGATATCTCCCTGAAACGGGCGTGGGATATGATGCGTGATCTGAATGTGCCGACATTGGCGATCACGGATGAGGAGGGCTATATGACCGGACTCATCACGACGCAGGATATCACGACCTCCTACATGGATGTTTACGACAACTATATCCTTTCAAGGGCGCAGACCCGGTATAAAAATATTCTCGATACGCTCGACGGGACCTTGCTGTGCGGGGACGAGGATGCCTGCTTTACGGAGGGCAAGGTCATTGTCGGCTCGGCTAACCCGGAGATCATGGAGGAGTTTATTGACGATCATGACCTTGTCATCATGGGGAGCCGCTATGAGGCGCAGGTCTGTGCCATTGAGGTGAATGCGGGATGCATGATTATCGCCGGTGATCCGAAGATATCCAAAACCATTATCCGGATGGCGGCGGATCACGGATGCACGCTGATCACGACAGCCTACGATACATATACGACCGCCCGTCTGATCAACCAGAGTATGCCGATCCGGTTTTTTATGCATCGGCACAGCCTGGTCAGTTTTGAGACAGAGGAGCTGGTGGACGGTGTCCGCGATATCATGTCGAAGGAGCGGCACCGGTATTTTCCGATTCTGGATGAAAACAGCAAATATGTCGGCATGATATCTAGACGGAATCTGTTAAATATGCAGAAGAAGCAGTTGATTCTTGTTGATCACAATGAGAAGTCTCAGGCGGCTGACGGAATCGACGGTGCGGATATTCTGGAGATCATTGATCATCACCGCATCGGCAGTCTGGAGACGATTTCTCCGGTGTTTTTCCGAAACCAGCCGGTTGGGTGTACCGGGACGATCGTATATCAGATGTATCAGGAGCAGGGAGTAGAGATCCCGAAGCAGATTGCAGGACTGCTCTGCTCCGCGATTCTCTCGGATACGCTGCTGTACCGCTCCCCGACCTGCACGCCGCTTGACCGGATTGCAGCGGAGGCGCTGGCGAAGATCGGGGGGATTCAGCCAGAGGAGCACGCGAAAGCCATGTTTCATGCCGGCAGCGATTTCGGAAGCAAGACACCCGCGGAAATCTGTTATCAGGACTTCAAGATCTTTACGCAGAATGAGATTGCTTTCGGGGTGGGGCAGATCAGCGCCATGACGCAGGAGGAGCTGGAGCAGGTGAAGGAGATCCTTCTCCCGTATCTGCCGCAGGTTCTGCAGGAGAGGGGGATTTCCATAGTCTTCCTCATGCTGACGAATATCATCGATGAGACGACATATCTGATCTGTACCGGTGAGAATGCGGCTGCACTGGTGGAACAGGCCTATGAGGAGAAGAAAACAGGTGACTACCATGTTCTGAAGGATGTGGTATCGAGAAAGAAGCAGTTGATTCCGGCGCTGATGACGGCGCTGCAGGGTCAATAAATAGTGAGGTAGAACGATTGGAAAGAGTATATTGGAAACCGGGAAATATGCTCTATCCGGTGCCGGCGGTGATGGTGAGCTGTCAGCGCCCGGGAGAGAGACCGAATATTGTCACGATTGCATGGGCAGGGACAGTCTGTTCCGATCCGGCAATGCTCTCCATTTCCGTGCGGAAAGAGCGGTATTCCTACGATATTATTCGTGAGACCGGAGAGTTTGTCGTAAATCTGATTACAAAAGAGCTGACATATGCCACGGATTACTGCGGCGTGAAATCCGGAAGAGATGTGGATAAGTTTGCGAATATGCATCTGACACCCAGTCCTTCCAAAACAGTCGCTGCACCGGGGATCGCACAGAGCCCGGTGAATCTGGAGTGCAGGGTGAAGCAGGTTCTTGAGCTTGGCAGCCACGTCATGTTTGTGGCCGAGGTCACGGCGGTATCGGTGGATCCGGCGAACATGGATGAGAATGGGAAGCTGCATCTGAACGAGCTCGGTCTGGTCGCTTACTCCCACGGAGAGTATTTTGAGCTGGGAGACAAAATCGGCAAGTTCGGCTACAGCGTGCAGAAAAAGAGGTAATTTCCCCACAGCCGGAAACGGCATGGCGGGTTTGGAAAGGAGAGTTGCAATGAACGTAAATGTGAGAGGAAAGGGAAGCAACATCGGCGTGACAGATGCGATCCGCTCTGCCGTGGAGAAGGCGGCAAAGAAGTTGGAGAAGTATGTATCGGATGCGGCCGAGCTGACGGTTGTGGTCAGCGTGGAGGGAAACCTGAAAACGGCGGAGCTTTCTCTGTCGGATGCCGGAGCATTTACCAGGGTGGAGGAGTCCGGTGCGGATCTGTACAATGTGATTCATGATGCCGGTGAAAATATGGAGCGGAAGCTCCGCAGATACAAGGAAAAGCTGACGGCAAAGTATGCCGGGCGTCCGACCTCGCATGCGGTCGCGCCCAAAATCGGAGAACTCGCGGCGGAGTCCGTGGATGCAGCCGGTGAGGAAGAGCCGGTCGAGATCCGGCGTGTTAAGCGGTTTGACATCAAGCCGATGTTTCCGGAGGATGCCGTGCTGGAGATGGAGCTTGTCGGACACGACTTCTTTGTATTCCAGAACGCGGAAGAAAACTGCCACGTGAATGTGATTTATAAGAGGAAGAACGGAGGATACGGACTGATCCAGCCGACATATGAGTAAACGAAAATCTCCGGAATCTGGTTTTCGGATTCCGGAGATATCATAGGGGAGGATAAGTTAATAGAAAGGCGGTTCGCGGGGGTTCCTCGGAACCGTCTTACTGTTTTTATTATGGACGGATTCCGGGGAAATATTCACGGAAAGACAGATTTTATGAAAAGATTGAAAAATGTGGAAAAGTGATGTATACTATCGCTGTGTCTGCGCCGGGGTTGCTGACAGAAACCGGTGCATGTATAATTTTCAGATGATTTGAAGAAAAAGGTGGTATAGAAAATGGGATTATTACAGGATTGGCAGAAGATTGCCTACAATGACAAGGCGGACAGAGGTGAGCTGGAGAAGTTTTGGAACCACTATTTTCTCAAGGAGAAAAGTGTTTATGAGAAGCTGCTGGAGACTCCGGATGAGGCTGCGCAGGGCACGGTCAAAGAGCTGGCGGATAAGTATGAGCTGGAGCTCATGGCGATGGTCGGTTTCCTTGACGGTATTCAGGAGAGCCTGGTCACGCCCAATGATCTGGAGGATCTGACGGAGGATTCTGTTGTCAGTCTGGCTTTTGACAAGGAAAAACTGTATGAGAACATGGTTGATGCCAAGGCGGACTGGCTCTATGAGCTTCCCCAGTGGGAGAAGATTTTTACCGAGGAAAAGCGCAAGGAGCTTTATATCGAGCAGAAGAAGTCCGGCACAGTGGTAAAGCCGGAGAAGATTTACCCGAACGATCCGTGCCCCTGCGGAAGCGGAAAGAAGTATAAGAAATGCTGCGGGAGAAACCGCTGAGACATTTTTTCGGATGGTTCGCAGATGAATGCGGGAATTTATGAAATGAAAATCTGAGTGCAACACAGATGGAGGAGAGAGACGATGAAAATCACATTAAAGGACGGCTCAGAAAAAGAGTATGAGCAGAGCATGAGTGTGTATGATATCGCGAGAGATATCAGTGAAGGGCTGGCGCGCGCGGCCTGTGCCGGGGAGGTGAATGGTGAGGTTGTGGATCTGCGAACCATGATCACAGAGGACTGCACCTTAAATATCCTGACTGCGTATGACCCGGCGGGACTTGCCACGATCCGGCACACGACATCACACGTTCTGGCGGAGGCCGTGAAGCGGCTCTTCCCCAACGCAAAGCTTGCCATCGGACCCTCCATTGATACCGGATATTACTATGATTTTGAGGCGGATCCGTTTTCCAGAGAGGATCTGGATAATATCGAGAAAGAGATGAAGAAAATCATCAAGGAGGGCCATGCGCTGGAGCGGTTCACGCTGCCCAGAGAGGAGGCCATCCGCCTGATGCAGGAGCGGCAGGAGCCGTACAAGGTAGAGCTGATCGAGGATCTGCCGGAGGATGCGGAGATCTCTTTCTATGATCAGGGCGGCTTTGTGGACCTTTGTGCGGGACCTCACCTGATGACGACAAAGGGAATCAAGGCGTTCAAGCTGACTTCTTCCTCCATGGCATACTGGCGCGGCGACAGCAACCGGGCACAACTCCAGCGGATCTACGGGACCGCGTTCCAGAAAAAAGATGAGCTGAACGAGTATTTGGCGTATCTTGCGGATATCAAAAACCGCGACCACAACCGTCTGGGACGGGAGATGGAGCTTTTCACCACGGTGGATGTTATCGGCCAGGGACTGCCGCTGCTGATGCCGAGGGGCACGAAGATGATCATGAAGCTGCAGCGGTGGATTGAGGATCTGGAAGACAACGAGTGGGGTTATGTCCGCACGAAGACGCCGTTGATGGCCAAGAGTGACCTCTATAAGATTTCCGGCCACTGGGATCACTATAAGGACGGGATGTTTGTTCTGGGCGACGAGGAACAGGATAAGGAAGTGTTTGCCCTCCGCCCGATGACCTGCCCGTTCCAGTATTTTGTTTACAAGGCGACGCAGAAATCTTACCGTGATCTGCCGTGCCGTTACGGCGAGACTTCCACGCTTTTCCGGAATGAGGATTCCGGCGAGATGCACGGGCTGACCCGTGTCCGCCAGTTTACGATCTCAGAGGGACACCTGATTGTCCGCCCGGATCAGATGGTCGAGGAGTTTAAGGGATGCCTTGCGCTGGCGAAGCATTGCCTGACGACACTGGGCTTAAATGACGATGTGACCTATCATCTGTCCAAGTGGGATCCCGCGAATCCGGATAAATATATCGGCAGCGCAGAGGTCTGGAATCAGACAGAGCAGCACATCCGCGACGTGTTGAACGAGCTGGATATCCCCTTTGTGGAGGATGTCGGCGAGGCTGCGTTTTACGGGCCGAAGGTAGATATCAATGCCAAGAACGTTTACGGCAAGGAAGACACCATGATCACCATCCAGTGGGATGAGCTGCAGGCGGAGCAGTTTGATATGTACTATATCGACCAGAACGGAGACAAGGTCCGTCCCTGCATCATCCACCGGACTTCCATCGGCTGCTATGAGCGGACGCTGACATGGCTGATTGAGAAATATGCCGGCAAGTTCCCGACATGGCTCTGCCCGGAGCAGGTGCGCATCCTTCCCATCTCCGAAAAGTATCTGGACTATTCAGAGAAGGTTCGCGCCGAGCTGGCGAAGAACGGCGTGGATGTCACGGTGGATGCGCGCGCAGAGAAGATCGGATACAAGATTCGCGACGCGCGTATGGCACGTCTTCCCTATATGCTGGTCGTCGGCCAGAGCGAGGAGGCAGAGGGAACGGTATCCGTCCGCAGCCGTTTTGCGGGCGACGAGGGAGTACAGCCGCTGGGCGACTTCATTGATGCTATCTGTAAAGAAATCCGCACCAAAGAAATCCGCGAGGAACTCCCCCAAGACAAATAAAATGCGACGGGCTCCTCATGCGGGAGCCCGTTTTGCTTTTTTATATGATCAAAAACACAGGTGCAAGGAAACTCTTATTCGAAGCCTTTGCCGCATGGACCAAAGAAACAATTCAAAGAAGGGCACTTTTTTGCGCCCTGGTTGAATTCGTTTTTTGGGACAGGCGTCACAGTCTGAAATAGAGTTTCTCTGCACCGGAACAACGCATAAAAAGGAGCAGAGCATGCTTACATTCGGCATCGACTGGGACGATGTCATCGCCCCCTTCAACGACCGCGCCATCGAGATGGCGAATGAGGAATATCATTATGATCCGCCGCTGACGCTGGAGGACATTACCTCGTGGGAAAACACGGGGCGGGCCTCCGTGATCCGGAAATATTACCACGATCCGCGGCTTTATGACCGCCAGTATGTTCCGGAGGAATCAAAGGAGTTCATTCGAAAGCTGCAGACCAAGGGCATTGTCTATATCGTTACCGCGGCTTACCCGCAGTTTATGACCCGGCGGATGGAACAGATTCGGGAGGCGGTTCCCGATTTTTCGGAAGAGAATATTATCATGGGATTTCAGAAGTCTGTGGTTCATGTGGACATCACGCTGGACGACGGGCCGCAAAACATTTTGAAGAGCAATGCCCGTTTTCCGGTGCTGATGCGCAAACCATGGAATACAGAACTGACCGGTCTGCTGGCGGTCAATAATTTTGAGGAATTTTTTACGCTTCTGGATCAGATCAAATCCTCCATGATTGAAGACCG
>JAJQBM010000274.1:0-3154 GCA_021203285.1 Clostridiales bacterium
ATGAGCATATCACCCTGCGTCAGATCCGTGATGATCGTGAGGTTCCGCGCATCGAACTTCTCCTCCATCTCGCCGATCGCCTGCAAAAGAAGCTGTTTTAAGTCGATTCTCTGCATATCCAGATTGATGACGCCGGAGCTGATCTTAGCGGCTTCCACCAGATCCTCCGTCAGTTGCTTCATCCGTTGGGATTTGCGGTCGAGGATCTCGATATATCCGGCAATCCGCTCATCCTCAAAATTCTCGCGCTTCAGGATATCTACATAGTTGATGATGGAGGTCAGCGGCGTCTTAATGTCGTGGGAAACATTTGTGATGAGATCCGTCTTTAAGCGCTCACTCTTCATCTCCGTCTCTACCGCCTGCTTCACTCCCTCCCGCACACGGTTCAATGTCTCCGCCGTGTCGCGGTTTTCTTCCATAAAATTCTTTGCGTCCACCTGATAGTCCAGATTGCCGCAGGCGATCTCCTCCATCCCCGTCTGGATCTGTTCCCGCTCGATCGCCCGACGAACCAGACGAAGCAGGACAAAAACATCAAAGACAAGGAGAATCAAAAGCAAAATCATCGTCAGCGGCATCCGGTAGGTCAGATACCAGCCGCGCAGAGCGAAAAACAGAATCATAAACTGAACCGCCGCAAAGCCCAGATAACAGGCAATCACCGGCCGGATCAGCGCCCCTGCCCGATGTCCTTCTCTGGCCGCTTTTCTGGCATTTTCTACCGTCTTTCGAACCCATCGCACCAGCATTCCGATCAGGCTGCCGCCGACGGACTTCTCCTTTACGCACCGCCCGTACCGCTTCAGCTCCCACGCGAGCAGGATGGCGCAGAGGGCAGCCGCAGCAGCGCCACTGAAAACGGAGTCCGTAAAATATGCGGAGGAGGAGTATATGACATCTGTATACACAAACGATGCCGCATTCGTCAGCCAGCAGGCGAGGAAAAACCCCAGCAGCAGGTCTCCGAGCATCATAAGCTCCAGCGGGAAGCGATCCATCCCCGCCGGATGAATCTCCTCATCCTCCGCCGCGCGGCCGGTCTGCTGCACGGCGAAAACCAGCATCAGGACAGTGAGCCCCAGCATGGCAAAAAACACCAGCACAGTATTAAAAGGGTAAAAAGGATTGCTCTGGTTCCACTCCTCAAACTCCCGCATCGTTGTGTAAGAGGAGGATGTGCGAAGAGGATAGTTGGTGTCCAGTCCGAGGAAAATCTCATAATAGCCGGAACCGGCGGAGCGAAGCTCCGACAAAAGTAGCTGCCCGTAAGTCTCCAGACTGTCCACATCGCCCATGAGGGAGATGGTGGTCTCCTGCGCGTTTTTCGTCTCCTTACAGTAATAATAGGTCCCGGTGCCGGTGGCCTCCGTATCCGCAAGGTACAGCGTCTCCACCTGATCAATGCTGCGGTTTTTCCATGCGTCAACATTCGTGTAGACTGTGTCGGTGGAAATGTTGCGGACATAGAGCAGAGCGTTGGTCTCCTCCGTTCCGGAGAGATAGCTGTTTAGCTGCCGCGCCGCTGAGAGCATCTGGGAATAACAGTCCCAGAGGCTCACAGAATCCGCTTCTGACACAACATAGTCCGCCAGCGTGAACCCCGCGGCAGTCATCAGGCCATACTCCTCCTCGATTTTGATCCCGTTATTGTATAGCACATTGTCCGAATTCCCGTATACACTGACCTCCCAGTCGCTTGTAATTGTCTCGTAGAGTTCATCCGACACGCTGTAGATTTCCACTGAAATTGTGCCGACCTCCGTGGCATCCGATCCCATCCCCTCGCTCTCCAGCACATCGTAATCGTCCGTATAATCGACGAACACTTCGGTCTCATCATACGCTCTGTCTGTCGCATTCGATTCCGTCTCATCATACGCTTCATCTGTCACATCCGCTTCCGTCTCCTCCTCCGGCGTATCGTCCTCCTCAAAACCGACCATGCTGAGGGAACTGTTTCCGTCCGATGTGATATCAACCGTGTAGATGCAGCCAGCAGACGGATCACAGCCGTAGATGGTAAAATCGTCACAGAAATCCACAAGAGCGCGGAGCTCATAATACCCTTCTGTCCCGTAAAACGCTGCCAGCGCCGCGAGCGTATAGGTCGTCTCCGGATTTTTGTCCAGATTGTCCACTCCGGCGGACAGATTCATGATATCAATCGTGTCCGTCTCACCGTAGGCGGAGCCATAGGAGCAGAAATTATTTTCATTCTGCAGCGTGGAGAGGATGGTGCTCCCCTCCCGGTAGAGGTAATTGGCCGCCTCGGAGCTGTTCTCATAATCCGACATCTGGGCCATGTCCGGCATCGTCATGCCGATCCAGTGCCCCTGAAGAAGACGCATGCCGGCAAGCCCGGCCAGAAAGGAAGCTGCGGATAAGACGGCGATGACAATGATCTTCGCCGGAATGGCGTAGAATTTTTTCTTTTTCATGCGAGCTCCTCCATCTATCTTTGCAGAATGCACTATTACAAGAGTCGATTGCTTCGCTCTGACGAGCTCTCACTCTTATATATCCTCTACCTTATATCCGATTCCCCAGACCACATTCAGGTACCGCGGCTCCTTCGGATTAATCTCGATTTTCTCCCGGATATGCCGGATATGTACCGCGACGGTGTTGTCCGCGTTGATGGCGTCCTCACCCCAGACATTCTCATAAATCTGTTCGATGGAAAACACACGCCCCTTGTTTTTTGTTAAAAACAGAAGAATGTTGTACTGCATGGGCGTCATTTTCTCCACCGGCACGCCGTCCACCGTCACCTGCTTGGTGTCATCGTTGATCTCCAGTCCGCCGGTGCGGTAAACCTGTGCCGTGTTCTCCGTCGTCCGGGAGCCCAGCTTCGTATAACGGCGAAGCTGGGACTTCACCCGCGCCACCAGCTCCATAGAGTTGAAGGGCTTCGCCACATAGTCGTCCGCTCCCACGTTCAGGCCAAAGATTTTGTCCGTGTCCTCCGTCTTTGCGGAGAGGAGGATGATCGGAATGTTGGATTCCTCCCGAATCTTCAGGGTCGCACGCAACCCGTCCATCTTCGGCATCATCACATCCAGAATCAGCAACTGTACATCGTTATCCCGAAGCATCCGAATCGCCTGAATACCGTCGTAAGCCTTCAGAATATTGTATCCCTCCGGCGCCA
>JAJQBM010000274.1:3254-8655 GCA_021203285.1 Clostridiales bacterium
CGCCAGCACTTCCGCTTCCTCCCGGTTCTTCCCGGCATAAAGCTCCGTGATCTGCGGATCCACATTGATTCCGTTGATCTCACTGTCCATAAAGCGGGCGTTTCGCTCGCTGACCACGGGAATAATCCCGCCCAACAGGTACGCGTCCAGCTCCCGGCGGGCGCGCTTCAGATTCTCAAACGTCTGCGGCGTGAGAACCGGCTGCGTCAGGAATCCGATCATCCCCTTCTCGACCTTCTCCTTCGCAAGGCGAAGCTGAACGTCAAAATTCCGTGCATTGACATTCAGCGCCCCGAAAATGTGAAACGGCCCCGGCAGCGATTTTTCCCCGAGTGCGGTGACAAAAGCCGCCAGCTTCCGGGAGTTGAACTGATAGACGCTCTTTACCTCATCGCGCTCCGCCGAGGGAATCGTATCCCCCGTGACAAGCAGAATGTTGCGGATGCCCTCGGCATACAGCCCGAAGAGCAGCGCTTTCGTCGCGTTTAAATTCCGGTCGCGGCAGGTCATGTGCGGCAGCGCGTCCATGGAAAGCTCCCGGCGAAGCTTGCAGGCTAAGAGGCTGGAATCCATCCGCGCCCGGGCAATGGGGCAGTCTGCGATCGTGATGATATCCGCCCCCGCGCCCTTCAGCTCCCACGCGCCCTTCATAAACTTTGCAATATTGGCATCTGCTGGGGAATCCAGCTCCACGGCGATGACCTTCTCCCCCGCCTGCAGCTTCTTCCAGAACAGGCTGTCGTCAGCCTCCGCAACGTGAACCTTCTCCGGTTTCTCCCGTTTTTCGGCTCTGCCCCGCTGTACCTTCCGAAGCTCCCGTTTTACCATCTCGATATGAGCCGGCGTCATCCCGCAGCAGCCGCCCACAATCGCAGCCCCCGCAGCCGCCATCCCGGCAACCTGCAAGGCAAAATAAGCCGGATCCCCGTCATAAAACGTCCGGTTGTTGACGACAATCGGATAACCGGCGTTCGGCATCAGGGAGAGTGTGATTCCCTCGTGGTCCAATTCTCCCGCCAACTCCAGCATGTGACGGGCGCCGCAGACACAGTTGAACCCCACTGCGTCCGCCGCCGGGCAGTTTTTCATCTGCGCCAGAAGATCCCCCGCCCACAGTCCGTCTCTGGTAAACCCGTCCGCCTGCACGGCGAAGCTCACGATAATGTAAGCCGGCGGCTCTCTCTCCCGGATATATGCCGCAATTTCCCGCAACCCTTCCGTTCCGGCATTCGTCTCAAAGAGAAAGTTCTGCGCACCCTGCTCCAGAAAGCAGTCCGCCACGAAGCGGTACTCCTCATACACATTCTCCGCCCCGCCCGGTCCGGTGATCGTCCCGACATCGGCAAAGACATAGGCGTCATAGTCCGCCGCCGCTTCTGCCGCGAGCTTCCATGCCGCTGCGATCGTCCGCCGAACCAGCTCTTCATCTCCCTGAAAAATGACACGGTTCACCGCAAAGGTATCGGTCTTGATTGCTTTGCACCCGGCCTCCAGATACTCCCTGTGTATCTCCGCGATCAGCTCCGGCTGATGCAGGGCAGCCAGCTCGCAGCTCATGCCGAGCTTATGATTTTTTCGTGAAAAATAGGTTCCCATACCGCCGTCAAACAGCAATACATTTTCTTTTATATATTCTCTGACCGCATTCATGACTCCTCATGGGATAGCCGGATCTATCCCAGCACCTCCTTTGCCACATCTACGGACGCCTTGGCGTCCTTTGTATAATAATCCGCCCCGATCTCCATGGCGTATTCCGGCGTCAGCACGGCGCCGCCTACAAAGACTTTGCACTTGTGCCCCGACGCCCGGAGCGCCGCAATCGTTTTCTCCATGGAAACCACCGTCGTCGTCATCAGCGCCGACAATCCGATCAATCGGACATTCTCGGCGATCGCCGTGTCCACTACCTTCTGCGGCGGCACATCCCTTCCCAGATCAATGACCCGGTATCCGTAATTTTCCAGCACCACGCGGACAATATTTTTCCCGATATCGTGAATGTCGCCCTCGACGGTGGCCATAATAATCGTCCCTTTCGAGACTGTCTCGCCGCCGCGCTTCGCAATCCGCTCCTTGATCAGGTCGAAACCAGCGCAGGCCGCATTCGCAGAATTGATTAGCTGGGGCAGGAAAATCTGCTGCTTCTCATACTTCTCCCCCACCACATCAAGAGCGGGAATCAGCTTCGTGTTGATCACATCCAGCTCGTCCATCGTCTCTAGAAACTTTGCCGTGAGATCCCTCGTCTCCTGCTTCAGCCCCTTTAAGACCGCATCCTCAACCGTCATCTCATGTGACGCTGCGGGCGGTCGTTTCTCCTCCTCCGCGCCGGAAAAGCGGCCGATGTACGCCTCACACTGTGTGTCCTCTCCGGAGAGTGCGCGGAACGCAAAAACCGTGTCCATGATCTCCGTCAGATTCGGGTTGATGATCGGCAGGTCAAGTCCGCAGTGCATCGCCTGTGTCAGAAAGCTGGTCGTGATATGATTCCGTTTCGGAAGGCCGAAGGATATATTGCTGACGCCGAGCACACAGTGCAGTCCCAACCGCTCATGTACCATGCGGACCGCCTTCAGCGTCTCCGCCGCCTGCTCCTGCTGCGCGGAAATCGTCAGCGTCAGGCAATCGATGAGAACATCCTCTTTCGGAATCCCGATGGCTGCCGCCGCGTGTAAAATTTTCTCCGCCAGAACAAAACGCTTCTCGGCGCTGTCCGGGATACCGGACTTGTCCATAGTGAGTCCCACCACCGCGGCGCCGTATTTTTTCACAATGGGGAGCACCGTCTCCAGCACCTCATCCTCCGCGTTGACGGAGTTGACGATGGCGCGGCCGTTGCAGACGCGAAGCCCCGCCTCGATGGCAGCCGGGTCGGAGGAATCGATCTGCAGCGGCAGATCCACGACGCTCTGCACCGCCTGCGCCACATCGACCATCATCCGCGGCTCGTCCAACCCCGGCAGACCCACGTTGATATCGAGAATATCCGCCCCAGCATCCGCCTGTTCGATCGCCCGCTCCATGATGTAGTTCATGTCATGCTCTCGGAGTGCCTGCGCGAAACGCTTCTTTCCGGTGGGATTGATGCGCTCGCCGATCACGCGGACGCCGCCGAGCTCCACCATTTTCCCGGCGGAGCAGACCCCGCGTGTCACACATGGTTGATTCTGCCGTACCTTCTGAGAATCACCGCATAAGCTCGCCTCGTCATCGGACATCTCCCGCACCAGCCCGGCCATCTCCCGGATAAACTCCGGCGTCGTCCCGCAGCACCCGCCGCCCATGGCGATGCCCAGCTCCAGAAACGGCCGCATCTGCCGGGCAAATTCCTGTGCGTCCATATCGTACTCTCCCGTGGCAGGGTCAGGCAGACCCGCGTTGGGCTTTACAATCAGCGGCTTATCCGTCCACCGCCGCATTTCTTTTATCATCGGAAAAATTTCCTGCGGGCCGAGGGAACAGTTGATCCCCATGGCATCCACACCCAGCCCGTCCAGCGTCGCCGCCATGGAGGAAACCAGCGTCCCCGTAAAGGTTCGCCCGGAAGCCTCAAAGCTCATCGTCACCCAGACCGGCAGTGCCGAATTTTCCTTCGCCGCCAATACGGCGGCTTTCACCTCGTAGAGATCTGTCATCGTCTCAAAGACAATGAGATCCGCCCCCGCCTTCTCTCCGGCGATCACCAGCTCCTTATAGATCTCATACGCATCATCAAATGCCAGCGTGCCGAGCGGCTCCATCAGCTCCCCAATCGGACCCACATCCAGGGCGACCCGGACCTTTTTCCGGCTGTCTCCGTTTTCGGAAACAGAATCACAGCATCCCGCCGCACGCCGCGCAGCCGCCACATTGGCCGTCACAAGCTCCTCCACCGTGTGGCCGGTTCCCCGCAGCTTATGGGCGTTCGCGCCGAAAGTGTTCGCATAGATCACATCGCTCCCGGCCTCCACATATTCCCGCTGTATTTTCTCCAGAATATCCGGATGCTCCAGACCGAAAATCTCCGGCCGCGCGCCCAGCGCCAGTCCCGCGTTCTGCAGCATGGTGCCCATGGCACCGTCCAGTATAATAAGCCTATTCATGACAGACAATTCCTCTCTTCCTATATGGACAGTGTAAAAACATTCCGCAGGCTTCACAGCCGCGGGTTCGGAGCTTCTGGGGCTCTGCGGAGATTCCCATGACGGCCGTCACCGATTTGCGCGGAACCATGATATAATTCTCCGTGACCGTCAGCCCAATTCGGCGAACGGTGTTGAGCGCCTCGCACAGCCGCCGCTGCGTATCCAGTGGAAGGTCTCCGTATCCCGGGCTGAAGCGGCTGGTGAGAAACAAACCCTCCGCGGCCGCAAGCTCCCGCATGTCCTCCTCGAAGCAGTCGCAGACATTTTCCACGGCGACGCTGGCGCAGGAATCCATGATGACCGCATCCGCCATGTCTGTCACCTCACGGCGCATCAGCGCCTGCTCGATCTGCGATCCGAGCGTCACCGCCAGAAGGACCGCCTCCTGACAGGGCTCCAGCAGCGCCCGGATATCCTCGCCCTCCATCGGCAGACCGCGAACCGCACCATTCTCCACCGGCAGACGGCTGCAAATCAAACGCGGCGCGGCATACTTCCGGACCTCCGCAATGCATGCCCGGATCTGTGCCTCGACCTCCGGCGTCACCTCTTGCCCGCGATGGCCAAGATACATCAGTATTTCATTGTAGTTCAGCTCCGTCATCCGCGCCTCGATCATATGCGGCTCCCTCTCTGTCGGATAAAATCCAGTATTATGGTATGATTCCGAAGGCATTATACATGATTTGGGTAAAAAGAACAATGGTGCTCTTTCGATCAATGCGCAAAAATGATACCCCTCTGCATGTGCACCGCACATACAAAGGGGTATCCGGTCTCAAACTCATATATCCCGGCGATTTCCTCTGGAAAATCCGCCGCAGGCTATGCCTTCTGTCCGTAGTAGGCGTTCGCACCGTGCTTCCGGTAGTAATGCTTATCCTGCAGCTCCTGCGGCGCAGGCTTTACCGACGGGTTAATCTGCTCGCACCGTGCCGCCATCTTCGCACATTCCTCCAGAACCACTGCGTTGTGCACCTCCTCCTGCGCATCCTTTCCCAATGTAAAGGGGCCGTGATTCTTACAGAGCACCGCCGGAACCGCCTCGTAATCCTTTCCCAGCTCCGCAAAAGCGTCCGCAATCAGAATCCCGGTGTTGCGCTCATACACCGCGTCAATCTCCTCCGGCGTCAGATTCCGCACACAGGGAACCTCCCCGTAGATGTAATCTGCGTGTGTCGTCCCATAGCAGGGGATATCGCGCCCCGCCTGCGCCCAGCTCGTCGCCCACGGTGAATGCGTGTGGACAATCCCGCCAATCTTCGGGAAGCGGT
>JAJQBM010000274.1:8665-9203 GCA_021203285.1 Clostridiales bacterium
AAAGAATGACATGCGTGGCCGTGTCAGACGAGTGATTGTTTTTTTTTTCTTATTTTTTTACCTGCTTTTCTACCACCACCATGTCCTCCGGCGTCAGCTTCTCATACTCCACTCCGCTCGGCTTGATGACGAACAGGCCGCTCTCCCGGTCAATGCCGCTGACATTGCCCCATGTAAACGTGACAAGACCGTACTTCGGAAGAAGCATATTCGCCTCGTAAACTTCCTGTTTTAATTTTTCTAACATGATAGACTTCACTTCCTTTCACTATTTCATACCGCGCTGCAAGATGTTCGACTACTTTCGTCGACATTTCAAGAATCACTTTTCCCTGTATCTGCGCTCACTATGGTAATTTGGTTCCAAAAGCACAGATTATATTTGAAAACAGACAGTTGAATGTCAGAGAAAACTCAAAGAATATATGCTTTGATGATATCTTAGCAGAAAAATACAGGCGGTGCAACTGTGAATTTCCATAGGCAGCGATGAAGAATGAAATTGAATATTGAACCTCTGTTTCCCTTCCAAATTTTT
>JAJQBM010000056.1 GCA_021203285.1 Clostridiales bacterium
GTATAGTTATAAATTGTAAATTTAATACTATCAGCATCCCAATAACTCTCATTATCATCAATGATCCATTTCAGTGTTACCGTGCCGGCACTCACATTGCTGTATGCAACCGTCACACCATCGCTTGCCATCTTATCCGTCACGCCTGAAATTTCAAAAGATGTGATCTCAGGAGCCTTGTTATCCAGAACCAGAGTATTAGTTGCATAAACCGTCCACCCATCCGCGGTTGTGTCAGCCGCCGTCAGGGCATCACTGCCGGATTCCGCAACTGTCAAATCATTTTCCGATCCATCCATATAGGAAGTCTTCACGACATACTCAATCTCTGAGCCGTCTGTTGTATCTGTATCGTATGGAAGATAGACTGTTGCGGTGATTGTATACGTTAAACTGTCATACTCTCCCCAAAGCACACTGACATCGTCAAGCGTATCTCCCGCAGACGGTGCTGTTGCTGATGTCAGAGGCTTCACAGTTACCTCATCACCGTTCTGATACACAGTGAGACCGATTGTATTGCCAGACTCCTGATAATATTCCTCAGTGTATGTAAGCGTTACAGTCTCCCATGTCTCTGATCCGGTCTGCGCGTAATAGTAGGTGCTGGTGCTGGAATCCTCAGCGGCAGACTGGTAATTTGCCGACACGGTCGGGGCAACATTATCAACGATAAGCTTTTTCACACTGGTACACGCTGTAACATTAACTCCATCTGATAAAACATTCCCTGCCTTATCAGTAATGCTCGATATAATCAGATTATCGGCATACTGTAATTCATTACCTCCGGCTGTGGAAATCGGCAGTTGTATGTCCTCATATAATGTATAATAACCGGCGGCTCCGTTTATATCATAATATGCCGGTTGACCCGTCGATGTCTTCGTGTCATTGGATCCTCCATAAGAATACTGAAAACTCGTCACTCCCGAAAGATTATCCGGCAGATAAAGGTCAACCGACACATAGGTTCTTCCGAACAATATTTCCACGGCAGTTCCGCCTATATTTCCGCTTCCCGTGAAAAGCGCAATGTCTGTCGCAGTCGTCACAACATCAGAGTGATACGAAACATAAATTCCCGCGCTTTCTGCTGGCTGCACCGTATCTACACACACATATTGGGCATCCACAGCGCCGGACTCATTTCCAGCCAGATCGCTGATCGCGGCGGATGCAATAGAATAATAGGCGTTCTCACTCAATAGAATGCGCAGCGTCATTGTTCCATTCTCGATTACTGCGTCTGTCTCACTTAAACTGCTCAAAGTTGTGGTGATAGCAGATGTTGATGTTATATCACTCCCACTGATGTCCGTCAGTATCAACTTCTGTAAGTATGCTTTTGCATTTGCAAAGCTGATATTTGAATCCGTGATAGTCAGCTGCAGATAAATATCGCTGTTATAGTATGTATAGGAATCTCCGACCGCCGTGTATGTGCTCGGAGTTGCGGTAACATACTGATCAACATCCCATGTCACATACGCCACTTCCACAGTGGGCGTTTCATCGTCAAGCACGATCTGCCAACTGGTCACCGCACCGGTCACACCATCCGTCTGCAGTGTGCTCTCACTTCCGCTCGCCACTGTCAGTGCGTTTTTTGAGATATCAGTGTATTCTGGTTTGAGCCAGTAACTCACGGATTGATCCGATTCGTAGGGCAGCGTAATCGTCGCCGTTATCGTTCCGTCCGTCTGCCAATCACCCCAGTTGATATTGCTGCTGTCAATTTCAGTAAAGCTTGTGCCGTCTGTAGAGATCGTAACCGTCGGCTTCACCGGACTCTGGGAACCATCCAAATTAAGCGCATAATGTTCTTCCGTAAATGTCAGAGTCACCGTCTCCGAAGTGCCTCCGTTCGAATAATAAATGATCTGATTCGTTGTATCCGTAAAGGTCGCTTTATTCGTAGTTGAAAGTGCTACCGTAGGAGCCGCACTCATGGCCGCCGCATATGTCTGCTTATTTGTACCGGAATAGTTACCCGTTCCGGTAACCACCAGATAATAGTCCTGTGCAGTTGTAAAATCGAATGCATCTGTAGCTGTTATCGGATCATCATTTGTTATATCATCTTCCGTCGCATAATACTTGTATGTGTAATCTGTATTTTCCTGTAATGTAGTATTGGATCTCCCAGTATCTACTACGGTTACCGTCGGAATACTCTGATACAAAACATAGTTTTCAGGATTGATCGTTACCTTGATAGAAGTATCATCTATACTTTTTTCACTTATCGTAAATGTAAAATTTTTAGAGCCTGTCACGTTTTCCGTGTGGGCGGAATTTACTGAAACAGTCCCGCTGCCTGCATCTGCTCCTGCGGTAATATTATTTGTATCATAAGTTACATCATAAACATCAGAATTTACCGTGCCATTCCCTGTCATCACCGTGATCGAAGGCGTCAGATTACTGCCAGTATAAGTTGTATTCCCAGTGACCTGTATTGTAGCCTGACTCAAATCCAACTGCGCTACGGTTACGGTTTGGGTAAGCGTGACTTCACTGCCCCCTGTAAATGTATCTCCCGCAATCGGAGTGATACCAATCTGGTAAGTACCAACATCTTTCAGATCAGAGGATATTGTACTATAAGTGCCTGACCCGGCACTTTCCTCCTTATAATACGCCACCGTATAATCCGTGTCTTCGCTCAAAGTCGAATAAGCAGTTGTCGGCGATACCGCCGACAGCTCATTCCCCGTGTAAGTCAGGTTGGTTGTGATCTCAAAATATGTCGAAGCATTGGCATCCGATAATGTCTCAGTGCCAGCCCATGCCTGCACACTCCACCCCTCAAACAGCGCCGTATTCGGGAGCAGTCCGAAGATCAACACGAATGCCACCGCTGTCGCCAGAATTTTCTTTCCGCGTTTCGATAATCTTTTTTTCATTGCATCCTCCTATATCACTTCTTCTGCGTGGATCATGACGATCTCACGCTCTATCCGAAAGGTACCGTTCGTACTCCTGTTTGCTTTCTCCTGTCCGTCCTGACGGACATGTTCGAGATACTCCGTGGCTCCCGCCTCCGCCGGAGGGGAGCCCTGTGCGGATGGCCGCTGCGACGGTGCGATCTCCTCTGTTCTGCCCCGCAGAAGCGAGGTACTCTCTGAACCATCCTGTAAAAGCGAGGTATTCTCTGAACCATCCTGTAAAAGCGAGGTAGGTTCGCCTCCACCGTGCGGCGGAGTCTGCGGATCCGGCACGGGTTCCGCTGCCCCCTGAGATGACATGAGCTCTGCCGATCTTGCCGATCGAACCGCATTCTCGACCTTTCTCGCTCCGGGGGATACGCTGTCCTGAACCCCCATATCCTCCTTCATCTGGCTGTCCGCGTACTGCATGCCGCTGCGCGTCTTCCGGAACAGTCTGCCGCTCTGTGCGCTCTCCGCCTCCATCTTCTGGATCTGGGTTCTCCTCGAACGCCCGGTCAGATAACCAATGACACTGCGGATATCCAGTACAAAGAAGAGAAGCACCGCCAGCGCCGCAAGGGCAATGCACGCGATCAGGCAGCCGAGGAACAGGTTGTGGTAAAGTGTGATTTTATCCATATCTCCCTCCCGCCGCTACTCGCCTACCGTGCTGTAGGTGGAGTTGATCACTGTCCGCGCCTGAGAGATGGCGGATTCAAGGTTCGCCATGCTCTCCTGCTGCTGTGCGGTCAGCCCGGCCGTGTCAAAGTCAGTCTCTAAATGCTCTTCCATATTTTCAATCTGCTCCAGCATCTGTTCCTCTGTGACGCCCGCATCCTTGAAATCGGAGGCATGCGATACAATCTGCCCGGCCAGCTCCCGATACATGATGAGCGCCGTGGAGGCGTTGTCCACTTCCACCAAATTGCCCGACGACAATGCCGTCAGGTCGCTCCAATACTCCAGATAGGAGACCGTGGCGTCGCCGGTATTGTCCAGAACGCCCAGCTTGGAATAGTAGTCCGATATCTCGTAGAGCCGCTCTGCCCGCGCGATCTGCTGCTCCGACAGATACTCGGAATCCTTTGCGATCTCAAAATAATGCTTTGCCTGAGACTTGCCGTTTCCCGTCTCCAGCTTGTAATAATACGCGATCCCGGCCTCATAGCAGAACTCGTCATAGCCGGACACATTGCTCTCAAAGGAGGACTCGTTGGTCAGAAGGATGCTCTGCAGGGTCTCGCTCTCGGAAGAGGTAAACGTGTCGTCGCTTAAAAACTCCTCCAGCAGCGCCATCCACGCCTCCTCGTTGGTCGGCTCCAGATTGATCGCGCTGCGATAGTATCCGATCTTGGTATCCCCGGACGCCTTCTCCGCGCTGGAGATATAATATTCGTAGGTGCTTGTCAGCTCCGACCCCTCGAGAAAATGAAAGGCCAGCGCCCCGATGCCGCAGACAACCGCAAGCACCGCCGGTACGACAAATCTGCGGAACTTCGCGCGCTGCTCGTTCCCAAATGTAATATCTACTTCCCTGTAATGCTCCAGATCATAGAGAAGCTCGGCACAGGACTGATAACGGTCCGCCGGGTTTTTCTGCGTGCACTTCAAAATGATCGTTTCCAATCCGGCAGAAAGGTTCGGATTCCACTGACGAATTGGATACATCTCATAGGGCGGTTCACTGGGATTGTGCCCCGTGAGGAGATGGTACATCGTGGCACCCAGACAGTAGATATCGGTTCGGGGATCGGTCTGTCCGTGCCCGCCGTACTGCTCCGGCGCCGCGTACCCTCGGGTACCCAGACAGGTGGTATCCTCCATGCTGCTGATCTTGTACTCTCTGGCTGTGCCAAAGTCAAAGAGGACGATGCTGCCGTCCGGTTTCAGCATGACATTGGAGGGCTTCATATCGCGGTAGATAATCGCCGGCTGCCGGGAATGAAGATAACCCAGCACATCGCAGAGCTGCTTCGCCCAGTCGATGACGCTCTCCTGCGGCTGCGGCCCATACTCGGCGAGGACATCTTTCAGCGTCTTCCCCTCGATATAGTCCATGACGATGAGGAAACTGCCGTCCCCATCGATCACATCCACAATACTCGGCAGATTCGGATGACTCAGCCGCTTCAGCAGATCCGTCTCCACGATCAGTCCCTGCTTGACGACATCATAATCCTGCACGCCGTCCTTGCGGACCTCCTTGATCGCCCATGTTTTGTTGGCGCGCTCGTTGATCGCCATGTAGACGACGCTCATACCGCCCTGTCCGCACTTGTTCAGAACCCGGTATTTGCCGTCAACCAATGAGCCTATCTCTAACATATGTTTCTCCTAGTCGCAGCGAATCAGGACAGCGGAAATATTGTCCGACTCTCTGCGGTATTTATCTAAATCAGTCAAATATGTCAGCCCCTCCTGCATCGCATCCTCGCTTAACAGGCGGTAAGGGCTGAGATACTGATAAATTTCTTCTCCGGTGATCACATGACGAAATCCGTCGCTGCATAACAGAAAAATGCTTCCGGGCAAAATCGTGCCGCTTCCGAAAACCGGCTCGATATCTGACGATGCCCCGACGCACTGCAGCAATACGTTTCTTCTGGAATCTCTGCGGGCCTCCTCCCATGTCATCCGCCCCTCATCCATCTCTTTCTGGATAAAGGTCTGATCCTTCGCCAGCTGCGTCAGTTCATCGCGCAGCAGATAAACTCTGGAGTCGCCCACGTTTACAATATAGTAAGTCTGATCGACAATGAGGAGCACGACCATGGTAGTGCCAAGTTCAATGCGCGCCGCATGTCCGTATGCGCTGATGCGCCTATTGATGCGGTAGATCAGGTCTCTCCACCGCGCTTCCAATACCTCCGTGCCCAATCCCTGATAGAGCAGATCCGGAAACTCGCTCTCGAACCAGTCTGTCAGATATCGAACCGCGGTCGCGCTGGCGAGCTCGCCTTTCGCGAGCCCGCCCATGCCGTCGCATACGGATGCAAGGCATACCTTGCCGTAATCTGTCTGCGCGACCTTCAACAGAACAGAGTCCTGATTTGTCTTTTTCCTTATTCCGACATCTGTGTGTGCCGCAATCTTAAAGTTCATAGGAATCGAATCCTTCCTGCCTGTCTCCTACAGACGGAACTCAAACTCCTCGTCCGCCAGCTTGATCTTGTCGCCGGAATTCAGCTTCATCTCCTGATTCGGGCTGATCTTGTTGCCGTTCACAAAGGTAAAGTTCGTGGAGTTGTTGTCCTTAATGTAGTAAATGCCGCCCTTGCAGGTAATCTCCGCGTGTTTCCGGCTGATGGAATTGTTATCCGGAATGCAGAAGTCCACCTTCGCGCGCTCCTTGCCGATGACAAAGAGAGATTTCTGAATCGTTGCGGACTCGCCGTTCTTCCTGCGGGTCAGGGTCGCTTTCGGCTGCATATTGCCGCCCAGCACGCTGGTCTCGTCCGAACCGCCGCCTAACACGCTGGTTTCGCCTGCTCCGATATCGGTCGGCACGGTGCCGCCCATATAGGAAGGCGGTACGGGCTGTCCGCCCTGTGGCTGCGGCTGTACTGGTGTCGGCTGCTGCGGAGGAATCGGGGGCGCGCTGCCGCCCATGGCTCCGGTCGGCGGAATCGTCCTTGAAGATTTCTTTTTCTTATTCATCATCACGACCACAACGATGATGACGACCACAACAACCGCCACGCCGGCAATCACGATGATCATCTTCGTGTCAAGTCCGGCGGACTTCTCCTCCAGAGCGCTGACCGCGCTGTTCACACTGGCAGTCGCCGCCTCCACCTCAGAGACATCCTCGCTGCTGTCATATACTGTCTGCACGGCATCCACCGCGTCCTGCAGATTCGCAATGCTGTCGTCTGTGTAGGAATCATTGTTCAGCTCCGTGTTGGCCGCGCTGATCGCGGACTGGAGAGCTGACTTCGCATCGGTCAGAGCTGTGTCGTCCGTATCAACCGGAACCTCTTCCTGACCATTTCCACCGTCCTCTTCGCTACCGCTGCCGCCATCAACCTCATTGCCGTCAATAACATCAGTATCCGCAGTAACCCCGTCCGTACTGGTGTATGTAATACCGAGTGCGTCAAGGATCTCCCTCACATCGTTGATCGCGATGGAATAGTAATAATTGCTGGCGCCGTCCCCAGTGTACATCGTGTTGATACCGACGACATAGCCGTCCGCATCCACAAGCGGGCCGCCGGAATTACCGTAACCAAGACCTGCATCGTGGGCGATAAATGTATAGCCATTGTTCGTCTGGATCTTTCCAACGATGCCCTGCGTCGCCGTCACATCAGAGCTGGCGTGAGAGTGCGCGTTCGCCTCATCGCTAGTCGCGCCCGGGAAGCCCAGAGCGTAGACGGTCTGTGTATCCACCAGCGTATCGCTGTCAGACAGGGTCAGCGGCGTCCGGTTATTAATAGACTGCGACATCTCCAGAATGGCGAAATTGCCCTGCTCCGAGCCCTGCACATAACTCGCTTCGATCGTGACATCCGCCTGGATGACTACCTCGATCTTCAGCGTGACATTCCGCGTATCGGTAAAGTCCACGCCGTACACCTCGGTCCAGTAGGCCGCGTCGTCAGCGGTGAGCGTGACGACATGGTAGTTCGTGATCACCGTGGTGGTGCCTGTGGACGGTCCGATCAGGAATCCGCTGCCGCCCTGAAGGGTATACTCCTGATTCTTTGAGTCCACATATACCAGTTGAATCCATACCACGCCGTTCTTCGCCTCGGATACGATCTCGGCGGAGGACGATGTCGATGTATCCGCAGCCATCGCCGGTACGGAATAAGCGAGCAACATGGCTGCCGCCTCCATGATCAGGAAAAATCTCCTGAATACATTCCTTTTCTTTGTTACTTTCATCTCTCTCCTTTTCGTTGAAACTATAATTTTGTCGAAACAAAGTACACTGCTACTTAAAATTTTATTATGTTTTCATAAATCCGCAATATGTGCCCATAAACTGTGCCTTAATTTTTTGTCGAATTGTGCCACTCTTCATCCGTATTCTCAAAGTAGTCAAGGAACACACGAAACAGACCGGCCTCCTCCACACAGAGACAGGTCTCCTTCTCATCTTTCCCCGCAAAGAAAAACAACCTGTCCGGCTCATAAAGCTCAACACGCAGCCCCTCATCGGGCACTGTATTCTCTGCTAAGCCGCCTCCGGACACAACCGGCTGGACAGCAGCCGCAACCGCCGTATAATACTCCAAAACCTCGCCGGTTTTTCCGGATACAGGAAAAAACGGACGGCACCGACCTTCCATCTTGCGCAATTCTGAGACAAAACCGCCTGCAACCTGATCGTTTTCAATAAAAAGACCGGTTTTTCCATCCTCAGCCAACAAAAGGACATGATGATCGGTGACAATATAGTGCGGCCAAAGGGAGAAATCCGGATCCGTACCGCCGACGGAGACATAGGAAAAACTGACATTGTACTCGCCTTCGAAGGAAAATGCAAAGGGAATGATATATTGGAGCATCTTCAAATCGCCGCCAACCCCGCCATGCAGGTCAGGGCCGCGCTCCACCTTGATAAACTGATGGCAGACAATCCGCCTGGCATGGCAGCGTTCCTCCCGGATCATCTGCTGCATCGCATAGATCACCTGATCAAAAGCATCCATGTAAATATGCGTCTCTCCCGGCTTCTCGCAAGCGCAGATAACCATATACTGGATCGCATCGATGACATCTACCTCCAGAACAGTCCGGCGGACGGAAATCTCACCTTCATGGTTCAAAAACTCCGGGCTGACCCTCCTCTGATAACCGCCGTCCTCCATGCTTTTTCGAATGGGCGCAAAATAGCGCAAAAGATGCGCGATCTCCTGTCGGCGGCGAAAGACATCCCGCCCCACCTTTTCAATGCGAAAAAGCCAGTTCAATCTTTCCTTCTCTGATTTGTTAATCACCAGATGCGCACAGAACTCATTGACAAACTGAATGCTTGGCAAGCGCTTCCCCTGTACCATTTTCTGCAGGGTGGTTCGACCCAGACCGGAGGATTTTGCGATTTGATAGACGTTGGTATTGCTCTTTTCGATCAGTTTTCTGCATTCTTCGCTAAATTCAGTCATAACCCACTCCCCGATTTCGACTCATTTCTTCCATATTAAATATGCTTTATGAAC
>JAJQBM010000039.1 GCA_021203285.1 Clostridiales bacterium
ATACCATTGCCGCGGCTTTTATGTCAAGCATCTGTAAAAAACGAAAAAATGCCCGGAAATCACGACCCACAACTTGTAAAACCCTATTGAATTTGCTAAAATCTTGGGAGTGGGTAACGATATATCCCGCAGAATGTGAAAGATGAAGGAGGAAGCTCGCATGAAACGAATCGGTATGTTGACCAGCGGCGGGGATTGCCAGGCTTTAAATGCGGCGATGCGCGGCGTGGTGAAGGGGCTTTCCACCGGCGGTGATGAGCTGGAGATTTACGGATTTTACGATGGATACAGAGGACTGATTTACAGTGATTACAGATATCTGACAGCCCGGGATTTTTCCGGCATCCTGACAAAGGGCGGGACAATCCTCGGCACATCGCGGCAGCCGTTTAAGGAGATGCGGATACCGGACGAGAATGGTCTGGACAAAGTGGAGGCGATGAAACACACCTACCACAAGCTGAATCTGGACTGTCTGGTGATTCTCGGCGGAAACGGGACGCAGAAGACGGCCAACCTGCTCCGGGAGGAGGGGCTGAATGTCCTGCATCTGCCGAAGACGATCGACAATGATATCTGGGGGACGGACATTACGTTCGGATTCCAGAGCGCGCTGAATATTGCGACGAACACCATTGACTGCATTCACACAACGGCGGCTTCCCATAACCGGGTGTTTATCGTGGAAGTCATGGGACACAAGGTGGGCTGGCTTCCACTCCACGCAGGGATTGCGGGCGGCGCCGACATTATCCTGATTCCGGAAATCCCGTATAAGATTGATAAGATTGTGGATGCGGTAGACCGCAGGACGCGGCAGGGCAAAGGATTTACGATTCTGACGGTTGCGGAGGGCGCGATCTCCGTGGAGAACGCAAAGCTTTCCAAGAAAGAGTTTAAGGAGATGGTGCAGAGTGTGAAGTACCCCTCTGTCTCCTACGAGGTGGCGGATCAGATCGGGCAGATGACCGGCCGCGAGGTGCGTGTGACGGTTCCCGGGCATATGCAGCGCGGCGGCAGTCCCTGTGCGTTCGACCGGGTGCTCTGCACGCAGCTGGGCGCGGCGGCGGCGCAGGCCATTGAGGACAGGGATTTCGGATACATGATCGGGATGGTAAGCGGGCAGACGACGCGGGTTCCCTTAAGTGAGGCGGCCGGAAAGTTAAAGACCGTGGATCCGGATTGTCAGCTAGTCCAGGAGGCCAAAAAAATAGGTATTTGTTTCGGAGACTAACAGGCGTTTCGGAAAGTGAGGAGCCGAAGATGTCATATACGGCTTTATACAGAAAGTACCGGCCGGAGGATTTCACCGATGTCCGGGGGCAGGACCACATTGTCAAAACGTTAAAAAATCAGATCAAAGCCGACAGGGTCGGCCATGCGTACCTGTTTTGCGGTACACGCGGTACGGGGAAGACGACGGTGGCGAAAATTTTTGCCAAGGCGGGCAACTGTCAGCACCCGGTGGACGGCAATCCCTGCGGGGAATGCGCCATGTGCCGGGCAATTCAGAACGGTACTTCCATGAATGTCATCGAGATCGACGCGGCTTCCAACAACGGCGTGGACGATATCCGGCAGATTCGGGAGGAGGTTGCCTACTCTCCCACGGAGGGTCGGTATAAGGTCTATATCATCGATGAGGTTCACATGCTCTCAGGTCCGGCGTTTAACGCGTTTTTAAAGACGTTGGAGGAGCCACCGGCCTATGTGATCTTTTTGCTGGCGACGACAGAGGTTCACAAGATTCCGGTCACGATTCTGTCCCGCTGCCAGCGGTATGATTTTCGGCGGATTATCATTGACACGATTGCGGACCGGCTGCGCGAGCTGCTGGATCGGGAAGGTGTGGAGGCGGAGGACGCCGCGGTCCGCTATGTGGCCAGAGCGGCGGACGGGTCTATGCGGGACGCGCTGAGCCTGATGGAGCAGTGCATCGCGTTTTATCTCGGGGAAACGCTCACCTACGACCATGTGCTGGAGGTGCTCGGCGCGGTGGACACGGAGGTGTTCAGCCGGCTGCTGCGGGCGATTTATGCGAAGGATGTGACAGCCTCCATCCATATTCTGGAGGAGATGATCATACAGGGCAGGGAGCCGGGACAGTTTGTGACCGACTTTACATGGTATCTGCGCAATCTGCTTTTGGTGAAGTGCACGGACCGGCTGGAGGATGTTCTGGATATGTCCAGTGAGAATCTGGCGCTCCTTAGGGAAGAGGCGGATATGATCGAAAATGAGGTAATCATGCGGTATATCCGGCAGTTTTCGGAGCTGTCTGCACAGCTACGCTACGCTACACAGAAGAGGGTTCTCATAGAGATCGCTTTTATCAGACTGTGCCGCCCGTCGATGGAGAGCGGGCAGGACGCGCTGGCGGACCGGGTCGCTTATCTGGAACAGCAGATGGAAAAGGGAATGATCCCCGCGGCGGCTGCAGCGGGGACGGCAGGAGCAGCGCACGGTTCGGATTCCGTTTCCGCCAAAAGGACGGCGCCGCCGAAACCGACGATGCCGAAGGCGATTCCGGAGGATGTAAAACAGGTGGTGAAGCAGTGGCGCGCGATCATCGCGGAGATGGGCGGACGGGCGCATGTTCATCTGGGGAAAGCGAAGCTCAGTCTGGGCGGAGATAACCGGCTGATGCTTGTGTTTGACGACGAGATGGATTACAATTATGCGGCGGATGAGACGCATAAGCAGGAAATTACGGATCAGATTTCGAGACGGATCGGCAAGGAGATCTCCGTTCATGTTCAGAAAAATGAGAGCGGGAAGCCGGCCGGGGAGGTCTATCCCGATTTGGAACAGATCATACACATGGAAATAGAGATAGAGGACATTTGAAAGGAGCGACAGCAATGGCAAAGGGAAAAGGCGGTTATCCGGGCGGCATGCCGGGCAACATGAACAACCTGATGAAGCAGGCGCAGCGGATGCAGCGCCAGATGGAAGAGGCGACAAAGGAGCTGGAGGAGAAGGAAGTGACGGCGACTGCCGGAGGAGGAGCCGTCGAGGTGACGGTGTCCGGTAAAAAAGAGGTCGTGAAGGTAAAGCTGGCCGAGGAGGTCGTAGATCCGGATGATATTGAGATGCTGGAGGATCTGATCATGGCGGCGGTCAATGAGGCGCTGCGTCAGATGGAGGATCTCTCGCAGGAGTCCATGAACAAGATCACCGGAGGATTAGGCGGAGGATTTCCATTCTGATGGATTACTATAGCAAGCAGATCAGCGAGCTGATCGAGGAGCTGTCGTCGCTTCCAGGTATCGGCAGCAAGACGGCTCAGCGGCTGGCGTTTCATATTTTAAACATGCCGGCAGACCGCGTGGAGCATCTGGCGGATACGCTGGTGAATGCGCGGCACAATGTCCGGTACTGTAAAACCTGCTGTACACTGACCGATGCGCAGGAGTGCCCGATCTGCCGGAATCCGGCGCGTGACCATCAGACGATCATGGTTGTGGAGAACCCCCGTGATCTGGCGGCTTATGAGAAAACCGGGAAGTACGAGGGGGTTTATCACGTCCTTCACGGCGCGATCTCGCCCATGCTGGGGATCGGACCGTCTGATATTCGGCTCAAGGAGCTGATCCAGCGGCTAGAGGGGGATGTGAAAGAGGTGATCATCGCCACGAATTCCAGTCTGGAGGGAGAGACCACGGCGATGTACATTAGCAAGCTGATCAAGCCCACGGGCATCCGGGTCTCGCGCATTGCCAGCGGAGTGCCGGTCGGAGGCGATCTGGAATATATCGATGAAGTCACCCTGCTCCGCGCTTTAGAGGGCAGAGTTGATTTATAATGTGATAAATAAGGGAGGAAGACCATGACAAAAACAGAGCTTGAGAAAGTCGCAGTAGAGGTGCGGAAGGGGATTGTCACTGCGGTACACAGTGCGAAGTCCGGCCATCCGGGAGGATCCTTGTCGGCGGCGGATATTTTTACGTATCTTTATTTTACGGAGATGAATATCGATCCGGCGGATCCGAAAAAGGCGGACCGCGACCGTTTTGTCCTCTCCAAAGGACATACCGCGCCGGGGCTTTATTCCGTGCTGGCACAGCGGGGCTATTTCCCGAAGGAGGAGCTTGAGAATCTGCGTCACGTCGGTTCTTACCTTCAGGGACATCCGGACATGAAGCACATTCCGGGCGTGGATATGTCCAGCGGTTCCCTCGGACAGGGCTTTTCCGCTGCCGTGGGAATGGCTCTTGCCGGAAAGATGGACGGAAAGGATTATCGGGTGTATGCCCTCGCCGGTGACGGTGAGATTCAGGAGGGGCAGATCTGGGAGGCGGCCATGTTTGCCGGCCACCGCAAGCTGGACAACCTTGTGCTGATCGTGGACAACAACGGTCTTCAGATCGACGGGCGGATTGACGATGTCTGCTCTCCGTATCCGATTGATGAGAAGCTGGAGGCGTTTCAGTTCCATGTAATCCGGATCAACGGAAATGATTTTGACGAGATCGCGGCGGCCTTCCGGGAAGCGCGGGAGACAAAGGGACAGCCCACCGCCATCGTTGCAAGGACGGTAAAAGGAAAGGGCGTTTCCTATATGGAGGATCAGGTGGGATGGCACGGCAAGGCTCCGAATGATGAGGAGTATGCGATCGCCATGAAAGAATTGGAGAAAGCGGGGGAAGAGATATGCCGGAAGTAAAAAAGATTGCGACGAGAGAAAGCTACGGGAACGCTCTGGCGGAGCTCGGAAAAGAATATGATAATCTGGTTGTTCTGGACGCGGATCTGGCCGGTGCGACGAAGACCGGCGTTTTCAAAAAAGCATTTCCGGATCGCCACATCGACTGCGGGATTGCGGAGGCGAATATGATGGGGATTGCGGCCGGGCTGGCTACCTGCGGGAAGGTACCCTTCGCAAGCACGTTTGCCATGTTTGCGGCCGGGCGTGCGTTCGAGCAGGTGCGCAATTCTATCGGATATCCCCATCTGAATGTCAAGATCGGCGCGACGCACGCGGGCATTTCGGTTGGCGAGGACGGCGCGACCCACCAGTGTAATGAGGATCTGGCGCTGATGCGCGTGATTCCCGGCATGGTGGTCATCAATCCGTGCGACGATGTGGAGGCGCGGGCGGCGGTCCGTGCGGCGTATGAGTATGTGGGTCCGGTTTATCTGCGCTTCGGCCGGCTTGCAGTTCCGGTGATCAACGATGAGGAAAGTTATCGTTTTGAGATCGGAAAGGGGGTCACGCTCCGGCAGGGCAAGAGCGTCACGATCATCGCGACGGGACTCTGCGTCAGCGAATCTTTGGAAGCGGCGAAGCTTCTGGAGGCGGACGGTATCGATGCGGAGGTCATCAATATCCATACGATCAAGCCGTTGGATGAGGAGCTGGTTCTCGCTTCCGCGGCGAAGACCGGCAAGGTGGTCACGGTAGAAGAACACTCTGTGATCGGCGGGCTGGGAAGCGCGGTCTGCGATCTTCTCAGCGAGAAGGCGCCGACGAGAGTGATGAAGATCGGCATCAACGACCAGTTCGGCGAGTCCGGCCCGGCAGCGGCGCTGATTCGGAAATACGGTCTGGACGCGGAAAGTATCTACAAAAAAGTCAGGGCTTTTGCATAAGAGTCCACAATCAGACAGGAGAACAGGCCGTGGCGGCAACGCCATGGGCCTTTTTGCCGTGTCCGGGCGGAATTTGCGATTTCTTCCGGCATAAAATGGCAAAATGTGCATACGGTCCTGTGGTACGATCTGGAAAACTATGGATTCCGGGAATCGCAGAACAGGAGTGTGTGACAATATGGGAAATGAAAACAGAAATGACATAACACTGCCTAGAAACATCAGGCAGATCGGAGCGTTTGACGGAAAGTATCGGGTGTATATCGAGGATTTTGTCTACACCTATGTACACCGTTTCATTCACCAGAGACGGCACAGCAAGACCGTGCTGGCGGCGGTTCTCTTGGGAAGGTCTGTTTCCGGTGGAGACCGGGAGTATATTTTTATCAGCGGCGCGCAGAAGGTGGATTTCGGATCTGCGGAGGAGATGCCGGGATTTTCGGAGCCAAAGCAGCCTATCGGGGCGGCGGAGGAGCTACGGGAAGAGCGGGAATTCGCGCAGGAGAGAGGAGCGGAAAAGATACAGGCTGAGTTCTGGGACAGGGTTTATCAGCGGATCAAGCAGTCCTTTGAGGAGGTGGACGTTCTGGGGTGGTATTTCAATCTGGACGGAAGCTGTCTGGCAATCAGCCCGCAGGTGCAGCAGTTTTTTGAATCCACATTCCGGAAGGGGTCGCGGTTTTTATATCTCGAGGACTGTCTGGAGCAGGAGGATGCCTTTTTTGTTCAGGAGCAGCACAAGCTCCAGAGGCTGTCCGGCTACGCGGTATACTATGAGAGAAATCCGCAGATGCAGCAGTTTATGATTGAGGAGAAGGAACGGCTGACGCCAAAGCCTCTGCGTGAGGATATCCAACAGCGGGAGCGGGATGACGTGGTGCAGAATTACCGTGCGATTATGAGCAAGCTCAACGAAAAGCCGCCGAAACGAAAGCTTCAGCCGGCGCTTTATCTGGCGGGCGCTGCGGTGATGGTGATTGCGGCGGCGACGGCTGTCACACAGATCGGGAGCTACCAGAATCTGAAGCTGCTGCAGCAGACGATGCAGACGCTGTCCGGAGCGGTGGATGCGGAGGATCCGGATGCTGCCGCGGAAGATACGACGGCAACGGATGATGCGGAGAGCGACAGCGCGGACGCTGAGGCGGCGGATGATTCCGGAGATGTGAGTGCCGTTGCGGCGGAGGACAGCTTGGCATCGGATGCGGATGCGTCGGGGAGTGAGGGCACGGCCGCCGCGGAGGAGACGGATGTTTTGACAGCCGATGTGACAGCGGAAGCAGCAGAAGAGACGGCACAAAATTCAGACACATCGACAGAAACCGGTACAGAGACTGCGGAGACGGGAACCGCCCTGCCGGACTACTACGTTGTGCAAAAAGGGGACAATCTGATGGCGATCAGCCAGTCTGTCTATAATACGACGGTAAAGGTCGATGAGATCTGCGCGTTGAACGGGATCGAGGATATGAACATGATCTACGAGGGACAGACGCTGCTGCTCCCTTAGAGGGAGGCGGATCCGGAGCCGGCGGGAAAATCCATTTGTAATAAAGGCGGCTTTGTGATATATCTATATAGGAGGAAACCGAAACGAGAGGAACGCCGGGAGGAGCGCATGAGCGACAAAGGAAAAAGCAACCTTCGCATCGTTGAGACAAACTGGGATGAGATTGAACAGAAAATCCGGGAACGCCGCAGAAAGCGGCTCCGCGCGGCGGCGATCATTGTCGCGGTGTGTGTGGCGGCGGCGATTGTCTACTATGTTTATATGCAGCATAAAACCTATGATGATTATCTGGTGACGGAAGAGATTTCCCGCTCTGACACATCGGCGACGCACTATCTGGCTTATGCGGACGGTTATCTGAAGTACAGCAACGACGGCATCTCCTATGTCACGGTCAGCGATACGACCCTCTGGAACCAGAGCTACGGCATGGAAAACCCGATGGTTTCCATCTGCGATTCCTATGTGGCAGTCGCGGACAGGCAGGGTGAAACCGTTTATGTGATGAGTGAGAGCGGCGTTGCGTGTGAGATTTCCCTCAATATGCCGATTGCCCGGGTGGAGGTCGCGCCTCAGGGGACCGTGGCTGCTTTGTCAGAGGACAGCGGCACGGGCTACCTTTCTCTCTATGACAAAAACGGGAAGCTGATCGCGGAGGGAGCCATCTATCTGGAGAACAGCGGAATCCCCATGGACATCGCACTGTCCACGGACGGGAACAACCTCGCGGTTTCGATTGTCGATGTCAGCAGCGGAGCGGTCGCGACGACGATCAATTTCTACAATTTCAGCACGGCGGGACAAAACCAGATTGACAATCTGGTGGCGGCATATACCTATGAGGAGACAATTATACCGGAGCTGGTGTATGTCAGCGAGAGCAGGCTGATCGCCTTCGCGGATACCGGAGTGTATACCTTCAACGGGTCCGGCACGCCGACAGAGGGCGCTGTTCTGACGGTTTCGGATGAAATACAGAGTGTTTTTTATGATGACGGCTATTTCGGGCTGGTGTTCAGCGACGCGACCAAAGACGCCGGCCGCATCATCAAAGTATATGACACCGCCTGCAGCGAACAGGTGACCATTGAGACGGAGTTTTCCTACGACAGCATCGGCTTTCTTGACAATCATGAGATTTGCCTCCTGAATGCGACGCAGTGCAGCGTTTTCACACTCGGGGGCTTGCAGAAATTCACATATGAGTTTGATGAGGAGATTCGCGGATTTTTCCATGAGAGCGGATTTCACCAGTATGTGATTCTGAAGGAGAACGCAACCGAGCGGGTGCGGCTGCGGCTGCTCCCCTCGCTCACAGAGGATGAAGAATGAACTGGTTATTGCTGGGTATTTTGATTGTTTTTCTCATATGTATTATTCACGGCTGGCGGCGCGGTCTGCTGCGGCTGTTGTTTTCACTGATTTCATGGATCGTGATGATCATTCTGATTTCATATATCAGTCCGTATATCACGGATTTTCTCAGGGAAAATACGGGGATTTATTCGTGGATTGAGAAGCAGTGCGCCGCGACGATAGAGACGCGGCTCGGAACCGGGCTGGAGTTTCTCGCCGCGCAGGGCGCAGAGGCGGCGGCTGATTGGATTCTGAAGGGGATCGTGTTTCTCGTCGCGCTGCTTGTGACGATTGTTCTGATCCGGCTGGTCTATCGCGCGCTGGGGATTGTGGATCACATCCCCATTCTCAGAGGCGTCAACCGTCTGCTCGGGCTGGTTGGCGGCGGAGTTGAGGCATATATTCTGATCTCGCTGTTTTTCCTTTTTGTATCGGTGATCGCCGGAACGCAGATCGGCACTTTGCTGAC
>JAJQBM010000202.1 GCA_021203285.1 Clostridiales bacterium
GTCATCCGTCAAGTAAATTTTTACATAAAATGACATCCGAATGCTACAACTGCGCCTCAAACGCCTCCCGCGCTGCCGCGATCGCGTCGGGGATCCCCGCCGGGTTTTTCCCTCCGGCCTGCGCCATATTCGGGCGTCCGCCGCCTCCGCCGCCGACCTTCTGCGCCACAGCCTTGATCAGATTCCCCGCGTGTGCGCCGCGCGCCATCGCGCCGTCCGTCGCCATCGCCATCAGGCTGACCTTTCCGCCGTTTGCACTGGCCAGAAGAATCACGCCCTCGCCCAGCTTCTCTCTCAGTTGGTCGCCCAGATCACGCAGACCGTTCATATCCACATCCGGTACGCTGGCCGCCAGAAGCTTCACGCCCTTTACCTCGACCACCTGATCCATCACATCTCCCATGGAGGACTGCGCAAGCCTGCTCTTCAGAGACTCGTTCTCAGACTGCAGCGCCTTAATCTCCGCCTGCATATGGGAGATCTTCGCCACGAGATCCGCCGGAGCTGCCTTTGCCGCCTTCGCCGCCGCGGCAAGCTCCTCCTCCACATTTTTATAATAAGCAAACACATTCGCACCGGTCAGCGCCTCAATCCGGCGAACACCTGCCGCCACGCCGCCCTCCGATATAATCTTGAATGCGGTAATGTCCGCCGTGTTGGCCACATGGGTACCGCCGCAGAACTCCTTTGAGAAATCTCCCATCGAGACCACGCGGACTGTCTCCCCGTATTTCTCGCCGAACAGTGCCATGGCGCCGGTCTTTTTGGCCTCCTCCACGGTCATGACATCCGTCTGAACCGGAATACTCTCGCCGATCTTCTCATTGACGATCGCTTCCACCTTCTGAAGCTCCTCGTCCGTCATCGCCTGGAAATGGGAGAAATCAAACCTTGTCCGGTCAGCATCCTGATAGGAGCCGGCCTGCTCTACATGGGTGCCGAGCACCTCGCGCAGCGCCTTTTGAAGCAGATGCGTCGCCGAGTGGTTCTTGCAGGTTGCCGCACGTCGCTGCCGGTCTACCGACAGAGTCACCGTCTCTCCTGAGCGAATCAGTCCGAAAACCATTCGCCCGACATGGCCGAAGCGCCCGCCGGCAAGCTTTATGGTATCGCTCACCTCAAACACGCCGTCCTTCCCGAAGATTACACCGTGGTCTCCCATCTGGCCGCCCATGGTGGCATAAAAAGGCGTCGCATCCGTGATGATCGTTCCCTGATCACCGTCCGTCAGCGCTTCCGCCAGCGCATCCTCCTCATCCTCATCCGCCGCTGTTTTTACGAGAACCATAACGCTTCCCTGATCCTCCGTCTGGTCGTAACCGGTAAACACGGATGTGATGGCCGGATCGATTTCATCATAGACCGTCGCATCATGCCCCGTATAATTTGTCGTCTTCCGGCTGCTTCTGGCCATCTGCCTCTGGTTTTCCATGGCCGCTTTGAATCCGGCCTCATCGTAGGTAAACCCGCGCTCCGCCAGAATCTCCTCCGTCAGATCGACCGGGAACCCGTAGGTATCATACAGGCGAAACGCGTTCTCGCCGGAGAGAACCTTCTCCCCCGCCTGCGCCATGGCATCCTCCATGTCGCCGAGGATCGCCAGACCCTGATCCAGTGTTTTCGCGAAGCGCTCCTCCTCCTGTGTCAGAACCTTCAGGATAAAATCCTTCTTCTCCTCCAGCTCCGGATACCCGTCCCGACTCTCCCGGATCACGGTCATCGCCACATCTGCCAGGAATGTCCCCTCAATGCCGAGCATTCTGCCGTGGCGCGCCGCACGGCGGATAATGCGCCGCAGCACATAACCCCTGCCCTCGTTGGTGGGCATAATACCGTCGGAAATCATGAATGTCGAAGAACGGATATGATCCGTGATCACGCGGATTGAGACATCGTCCAATGCGTCCGTGTGATATTTCTTTCCGGAAAGCGCACAGACCTTGTCCCGGATCGCCTTCATCGTATCGATATCAAAAACCGAGTCCACATCCTGCATCACAACCGCCAGACGCTCCAGTCCCATGCCGGTGTCGATATTTTTATTTTCCAGCTCGGTGTATCCGCCCTTGCCGTCGCCGTCAAACTGCGTGAAGACGTTGTTCCAAACCTCCATAAAGCGGTCGCAGTCGCAGCCCACCTTGCAGTCCGGCGACCCGCAGCCGTACTTTTCACCGCGGTCATAGTAGATCTCGGAGCAGGGTCCGCAGGGTCCCGCACCGTGCTCCCAGAAATTGTCGCACTCTCCGGTCTCGGGATCCCGGTAAAAACGGGTAATCTTCTCCGCCGGGACGCCGACCTCCTTCGTCCAGATCTCAAAAGCCTCCTCATCCTCGCCGTAGACCGAAGGGTAAAGACGGTCCGGATCCATGCCCAGAACCTCCGTCAGAAATTCCCACGACCAGGCAATCGCCTCGTGCTTAAAATAATCCCCGAAGGAGAAATTCCCGAGCATCTCAAAAAAGGTCAGATGGCGGGCCGTCTTTCCCACATTCTCAATATCGCCGGTGCGGACGCATTTCTGACAGGTGGTCACTCTCCGCTTCGGCGGGATCTCCGCCCCGGTAAAATAAGGCTTTAAGGGCGCCATGCCCGCATTGATCAAAAGCAGGCTGTTGTCATTGTGCGGAATCAGGGAAAAGCTTTTCATCGCCAGATGATCCTTTCTCTGAAAAAACTCAAGGTACATCCTGCGCAGGTCATTTACTCCATATGGTTTCACAATCGGTTCCTCCGTTATTATATAGTAATATCGTCGTCATTCACTCACGAAAAATTATGTTATCACAGAATCCGGAAATTGACAAGATGCTCCGCTACGGAACAACCACATCCTCCAGCAGTCCGGTTCCGTCCGCCGCTGATGTCGCGAGGCGGTCGCAGCGCTCGTTTTCCGGGTGGCCGTCGTGGCCTTTGACCCAGTGCCATGTCACCTCATGCTGTTTCATGGCCGCAAGAAGCCGCTTCCACAGGTCGATATTTTTGACCGGAGACTTGTCCGCCTTCTTCCAGCCGCGCTTCATCCATCCGTAGATCCAGTGCTGGTTAAAGGCATCTGTCAGATATTTTGAATCGGAATACAGCTCCACCCGGCACGGTTTCTTCAGCGCTTCCAGTCCGGCGATCGCCGCCATCAGTTCCATCCGGTTGTTCGTCGTCTTTTTATATCCGGCGCTGAGCTCCTTCTCATGCAGCGCGCCTCTCTCGTCCGTAAACTGCAGCACCGCCCCGTATCCGCCCGGCCCCTCCGGGTTCCCGCGGGCTGCGCCGTCCGTATAGATTGTCACATTCATATATACACTCCTGCTCCGGAATATCCAATTGCTATTTCATCCCGCGGATAATCCGGTTCGCTTCTTTATAGATATCCTCCGGCTCCGCCCCGATATGGAATTTCCCGTCCTCATAGAGAATTTTTCCGTTCACCATCGTCAGCTTCACATTCTGTTTCCCGCCGCTGTAGACAAGATTTTTCACAATATTATTCTCCGGCTGCATATTCGGCTGCGCGAGATCGATCAGGATCAGATCCGCCTTCTTCCCCGCCGCCAAGCGGTCACAGTCCGGCAGGTTCATGGCCTTCGCGCCTCCTGCGGTCGCCATATAGAGAATGCGGTCGGCACTGATGCACTCCGCATCCATCTCACGCACCTTTGCCAGCGCGGAGGCAAGAAACATCTCTTTGAACATATCCAGACTGTTATTGCTGGCCGGGCCGTCCGTTCCGATCGCCAGATTGATGCCCTCATCGTAAAAACGCTTTAAGGGCGCGATGCCGCTGGCCAGTTTCAGATTGGAAGCGGGACAGGTCACCGCCGTGAGCCCCCTTTTTCTGAAAATCTCAAAATCCTCATCCGCAAACCAAACGCAGTGGAATCCGCCGCCGCCGTACTCATACATCCCGAGATCATCCGTGAGCCGGGTCGGCGTCTTTCCGTAGCGCCCGATACACTCCGCCGTTTCCTTCTCTGTCTCAGAATTGTGCAGGTAAACCGGGGAGCGGTACTTCTGCGCCAGCCGCGCGATTCCCTCCATCATATCCGGCTTCGTCGTATATTCCGCGTGGAAACCGATCAGGAAGGTCGTCAGGTCACTGGTCTCATTGACCCGCAGGTAGTTTTCCTCCACCACGCCCAGATCGCCGCCGAAGCTGTTGACACCGGAGACCTGAACCGCGCGGAAGCCGCAATCCGCCGCCACACGGGCGTAGACCGGCGGAAAATAACACATGTCAAAGCTGGAGGTAATGCCACTGGTCAGGTACTCCATGATCCCCAGCACCTCCAGCGGGCGAATATTCTCCGTGTTTAACTGATCCTCTTTCGGAAAACACATCTTGTAGAGCCAGTCCTGCAGCGGCAGGTCGTCCGCATAGGAGCGCAGAAATGTCATATAGGTGTGCGCATGGGCATTCTTAAACCCCGGCATCAGGAGGTTCCCCCCGCAGTCCGTCTCCCGCTCCCAGAGAATCATATTCAGTCCGAGATCCTTCAGAATCTGATCCGGGCGCTTCCCGTCGCCCACATAGAGGATCCGGTCGCCCGACACCCACAGTTCGCCGGAGAGAATCTCAAACTTTTCATTCTCATCCAGCGTCAGTATCTTTGCATTGTAAAATCTTATATTCATAAAAACTCCGTCCGCTATATTACTTTTGAAATTTCCACAATACTCTCCGTCACCAGCTTCTGAAACAACGGCGCCACCCGGTCCGCCGACTCCTGCACCTCGGCATGTGTCAGCGGATGCTTTGCGATTCCGGCCGCCAGATTGGAAATACAGGAGATCCCGCAGATCTTTATCCCCATATGGTTCGCGGCGATGGCCTCGCAGGCCGTGCTCATCCCCACAGCATCCGCGCCGATTGCTTTGCACATGCGGATTTCCGCCGGAGACTCGTAGTTCGGACCGGTCAGTTGGATGTAGACGCCCTCCTTCAGCGAAATTCCCAACCGTCCGGCCGCCGTCCGCACCGCCTCCTGCAGCTTTTCGTCATAGATATGGCTCATATCCGGGAAACGCACGCCCAGCTCATCCGGGTTTTGCCCGATCAGCGGCGACGGCACAAAATCCGAGATCTGATCCGTGATCAGCATTAGATCTCCCGCATGCATCCCCTCCTGAATCCCGCCGGAGGCGTTCGTCAAAATCAGCGCCTTTGCCCCGAGCAGTCCCATCAGCCGGGTCGGAAGCACCACATCTGACATCGAATAGCCCTCATAATAGTGGACCCGCCCCTGCATGGCCACCACGGGGATATCGCTGACATATCCGAATACAAACCGGCCGGCATGTCCGGCCACCGTGGAGACCGGAAACCCCTCGATCTCGTGGTGATCAATCACATGCTCGATTTTCATCTGATCCGCGTAAGCTCCCAGCCCGGAGCCAAGAATCAGCGCAACCTCCGGCCGAAAGTCCGTCTCTGCTCTCACACTTTTCAGGCATTTGTTCAGTTTATCATATATTTCGCTCATAAAAAAGCCCTCCTGTCCACATTATTTTGTTCCGCTAATCCGACAGATTCCGGGAACGCAGATACGCCAGACTCTTTTTATATTTTTCCGGCGAATTTACCTCTATAAGAATGGAAACGTCCCTCTGCATCTGCGGCCTCACACGCGCCCAGTCAATATTTCTCTCTCCGAGCGGAAGATGCGCGTCAACCCTTCCGTCATTGTCGTTGATGTGATAGTGGGCGATATAGGGCGCACAGATGCTCTCCCACATGTCAATTCCCGCTTTGGAAATGTTCGCATGGGCGAGATCCAGACAGATGCCGAAGCGTTTCCCCTGCATCCGTTTCGCAAGAGCAGCCAGACAGTCCGGCTCCTCGTCAAACATATTTTCCATATAGATCGAGAGATCCGGGTAATCCTCCAGAAGTGCTGTCAGATACTCTTCATTCCGGTCAATCCATCCCCGCCGGTAATTCGGTTCATAAAAATTCGGAATGAGATTGGTGTGTAGAATCATCGCTTTTACCTGCAGGCGCAGGGCGATCTCACAGACCTGACGGATGCGGTAGTCGCTGACCTTTCGAATCAGGCTGTCGCTTGAATACACGGCAATATCCAGAAACGGCCCGTGAATGGTGTCCCGGCTCCGGTCCCGATCCGCCCGGAGATATGCCCGGATACGCCGCTCTGTCTCATCCTTCTGATCCAGTATCCGCGGATACATAAAATCGTCGTACTCAAACGGAACCCCCAGCCTTGTCCATTCCTCCAGATGTTCCGGATCCGGTATTCCGCTGTACTTCATCAATTTCCCCCTTCCCGGCAAACCTCATCGAGAGAATACACCATCACGCCCTGCGATTTTCCCTTTAAGGGAATCTCCCCAATCTCCGTCACCTTCAGGCGGTCCTTTAACGGCTCGTAGACAAACTCGCTGATCAAAATTTGCCCGGCCTTCGCATTCGCCTCCAGACGGGCCGCTGTGTTGACGGTATCTCCGATGGCCGTGTAATCCATCCGGAATTCCGATCCGATGTTGCCGACAACCGCGTCCCCGCAGTTTACACCGATGCCGTAGCTGACCGTTTTCCCGAACCGCTCCCGGAATGTCGCGGCGATCCGGTCACTCCCTGCAGCGATATCCTCAGCCGCACAGACTGCCCTGTAAATATAATCATCGGTGTCAAAGGGCGCGTTGAAAACAGCCATCGCCGCATCCCCGATGAATTTATCCAGCGTGCCGCCGTTTTGAAAAACCGCATCCGTGACAAGGCTCAGATACTCATTGAGGATCTCCACTACCTCCTCAGGCTGCAGCGCCTCGCTCAGCGGCGTAAATCCGCGGATATCTACAAACAGCACGGCAATGTAGCGTTTCTCTCCGCCCAGCTTCAACTGATAGTCCTGATTCTTCGCGATCTCCTCCACCACCTGCGGCGCCACATATTTCTGAAAGGCGCCCATGATTTTTCTCTTGTGGAGAGCCCCCGTTGCGTATTTACCGACAATACTCCAGACCAGAACCGCGAGAACTGCCAACGGCAACGCAATCATATTGATCACCAGCCCCTGTCCGTCGAGCCTCAAGCAGAGTGCATACTGCGCGGCCGCAATCAGAGCCGTAGTCAGCGCGCTTCCCCAGATCGGCATTGCACACGCCAGTAAGGTAAATAGAAAAACGATCGCCGCACAGACAAATGCGTTCACATATGGACTGACATAGGTCAGACTGCGCTGCTCCATCAGTCCCTGCACAATGTTCGCCTGAATCTCCACACCGTACATCTGCGCCCCGTCGGCGATCGGCACCGGATAGGAGTCGCCCATACCGGCCGCGTAAGCGCCCGCCAGCGCAATGCTGTCCTCAAATGCCGCTGCCGGAATATTGCCCTCCAGCACGTCGATCAGAGAAAGAATCTCATAGGACTCCGGCTCGGCGGTGTAGTTGATATAAATTCCGCCATTTTCATCCGCTGCCATATAGTCCGCCTCCGCGCCGCCCTGTGCCATTGACACAACAGCCGAGGCAAACGATTGATATTCCTCCACTTCCAACAGAGTATAGCGCACCGCGCTGTCCATGGAATCCTGCATCGTATTCGCAAACCCCATGCTGACCGTATCCGCCAGCTCTCCAAAGAGTTCCTCCACCATATCGATGTGAAGCGTATTGACCCGACTAACGCCGTCTGTCGTCTCAATCTTCGTAGAAAACACCAGATTGCCCGCCATCACGATATTGGAATATTTGGCGCAGGCATCCACTAAAAGCTGATCCTCGTCACCTTTTTCATTGACAAGCAGGATATCAAAGCCGATCACCCGGGGCGGATACTCTCCTCCGTCCAGAATCTCAATCAGCTCCGCATATAGCTCCCTCGTCCATGCCTCAAACTGCCCCAGCGCATCCAGCGTCTTTTCATCGATCGCGATAATCTTGATGGAAGAATCCACACTGTTCTCTCGCTGATAGACGGCATCCTGCAGGGTGAGATTCAGATTCGCAAACCAGTGGAAAGAAATACTCAGGAATGTGAAAACAGCCAGAATCAGGGCGGCTGCGATATTTATTTTTTTTCTTACTCGCCGTTTCTCTTTTTCGTTCCGGCATGGCTAAATTTCTCCTATAAAAAATGGGATATTTTTTACTCCAGAACAGTTTAAAATTCAACGATTATCCCATCATCTATCCAATACGACAATGTACCCGTATAATTACCCTTACCCGTAATGGTAAAGCAGTAATCATCGTCTATTTCAGACACTTCATAATCCCCGTCTTCCATTATAGTACTATTTAAAACTACATCCAACACCCATCCTTCTGTTTCCTGATCATACTCCGCATAAATCGTAAAGTCACCGTCACTTATCTCTTTCGCCGCAATGGTAAACGCATAGGTCTTCGCATCCGTCGTCCCGTCGCTCCACTGATAATGCCCCGTATCCGCCAGCACGGCCGTCACCGTATAGGATCCGGCATCCGTCTGAACATTTCCGCTGACCAGATACAGATCGCTCGCCGTCAGAACATAGGTCTGGCTGTTGCCGTTGTAGGTATAAGCCGTTCCATCCGCCGCCGGAACTGCCACCGACTGCTTCGTGATCGCAAACGTGTAGGTCAGCGTCCCCGTATAACTTCCGCTTCCCGTGATCGTGATCGTCGCCGTCCCGACCTCCGTGTTCTCACTGTAGGATACGGTATAATCTTCCGCGGTCAGAGTCGAATTCAGCGAGGTCACGGCCCGCGCTATTACGATGAGCGTATAGCCCGGGTCGGG
>JAJQBM010000146.1 GCA_021203285.1 Clostridiales bacterium
GGGCGGAAAGGGTTACAATCACATAAATGAGAAAGTATCCAGTGAAGAAAAACTCCTTCAGATCAGCGACTGTGAAGGTCAACTGGCGGAACCTCAGCTCGTCGTCCGATGAGAGATAGGATGTCGCGATAAAACCGATGACGCAGAAAACCACATAGGTGAACAGCACGCGCAGAAGAAATATTTTTCTGGCAGGTTCCCGGAGGTTTTTTGAATTTCGGTTCAGGATATGCTTCTTTGCCATGTCGGCGTTCCTTCCTGTTCATGAATGGTGCGTTTGGAACGATCAGGGAATTTATTTCGTCTCAAATTTGTAACCGATGCCCCAGACAGTGGCGATGCCCCAGCTATCGCTGTCATTGATTTTTTCCCGCAGGCGCTTGACATGGACATCCACCGTGCGCGTGTCACCCAGATATTCATAGCCCCAGATGTTGTCGAGAAGCTGTTCCCTGGTAAAAACCTGATTGGGGGAAGCCGCGAGGAAGTATAAAAGCTCCAGCTCCTTCGGCGGCATGTCCACCACCTGATTTTTGTAAAGGACAGAGTAGTTTGTCAGATTGACAACGAGGCCCGGATATTCGACGCATTTGATCTCATTTTCCGGAGATGCCTGCATGGAGGGCTGGAAACGGCGGAGCACCGCCTTGACCCGTGCGACCATTTCCTTTGAGTCGAAGGGTTTCATAATATAGTCATCGGCGCCCAGCTCCAGACCGAGAACCTTGTCGAAGACCTCTCCTTTTGCGGAGAGCATAATGATCGGTGTGTTGGAGTGAGAGCGGATCTCCCGGCATACCTGATAGCCGTCAATCCCCGGCAGCATCAGGTCGAGGAGGATCAGATCCGGATGATAGTTTTGGAATTCGCGGAGAGCAGACTCCCCATCGGAAACAATCATGGTGTCATAACATTCCTTCAGGAGATACAGGGAGATCAGCTCTGCGATGTTGGCGTCGTCGTCTACGATTAATATTTTCTGTTTTGCGCTCATGAAATTCTCCTTTTTATTACAGTGCCCGCTTTTTGGGTTTACCGGAATGTGGCGATTGTCACACCGCTGTCACCTTCGCCGAATTCGCCGAGGTGATATTCCTCAATGCTTTTCTGGCGGCGCAGATGCTCGTGAACCGCTTTGCGCAGTGCGCCGGTGCCTTTTCCATGGACAATACGGACCGTTTTCAGGTGAGCCAGATAAGCGTCGTCGAGATACTTGTCCAGTGCATGCGTGGCTTCATCCACCGTCTTTCCGATGAGGTTGATCTCGGAGGAAACGGAGAGAGACTTGGACATTTTTAACTGTCCGGCGCCGGTTTTGGCTGTTTTCGGGCGGAGCGGATCCTCATCCTTGAGAAGAATCAGGTCGCGGATGTTTACCTGACAGCGAAGGATGCCGGTCTGTACATACAGGTTGCCCTTTGCATCCGGAAGTGTGTGGACGGTTCCCTTCACATTCATGCTCAACACCTTGACGGTATCGCCCAGCCGGAGATTCTTGGGAATACTGCGATTTTCCGCCGGTTTTTTGGGGATGGCTGCCTTATTTTGGGCGGCCTCCATTTTCAGGCGGATCTTTTCCCTCTCTTTTTCCATTGCCGCGGTATCGATGGCCGTTTTTCCGAATTTGCGGAAATTGCGGATGGTTTCGTCGGCGGTCGCCTTTGCCTCCCGGAGTATGGCGGCAGCCTCCTCGCTGGCTTCGCGGATCATGCGGCTCCGGCTTTCGTTCAGCTTTTCCTGCTGCTCCTCCAGTTGTTTTTTCAGCGCCTCCGCTTCGGCTTTGTATTGGCTGATCTCAGCCTGCTCCCGCTGAATCGTGCGGCGGCTCTGTTCCAGATCCGAGATGACATCCTCAAAGCTCTCATTCTCACTGGAAATGCGCGTGCGCGCGTCCTCGATGAGACGCGGGGACAGGCCCAGCTTCTGTGAGATGGCGAAGGCATTGCTCTTGCCGGGAATCCCGATGAGCAGATGGTAGGTGGGACTCAGGGTCTCCACATCAAACTCACAGCAGGCATTTTCCACGCCCTCCGTGGAGAGCGCATAGAGCTTTAACTCGCTGTAGTGGGTGGTGGCCATCGTTCGGATGCCCCGCCGACGCAGCTGCTCCAGAATCGAGGTCGCAAGGGCGGCGCCCTCGTCCGGGTCCGTGCCGGCGCAGAGCTCGTCGAAGAGCACGAGGCTTCCGCGGTTCGCTTTTTTTAAGATGTAGACAATGTTTGTCATGTGGGAGGAGAAGGTACTGAGGCTTTGCTCAATACTCTGCTCGTCCCCAATGTCGGCGTAGACCTGCTTAAAGACAGAAAGCTCGGAGCGGTCTCCCACCGGAATGTGTAAGCCCGCCTGCCCCATCAGGGTCAGGAGGCCGATGGTCTTCAGTGAGACTGTTTTTCCACCGGTGTTTGGCCCGGTAACAATCAAAAGATGAAACGCATCGCCGAGGCGTATGTCGATGGGCACGACCCGGTGCGGATCCAGAAGCGGGTGCCGTCCCTTTCGGATGTTGATCCTGCCGTCTGTGTTAAAGACCGGCGGCATGGCATTCTGGATTTTCGCAAGCTTTGCCTTCGCAAAGATGAAATCCAGCGTGGTCAGGGTGCGGTAATTTTGCGTGATGGCGGAACTGTATTCTGCTAAATGGTTGCTCAATTCGGCGAGGATTTTTTCAATCTCCTCTTTTTCCTTCAGCCGCGTTTCCTTTAAACCATTATTCAGCTTCACAACAGACATCGGCTCGATGAAAAGCGTGGAGCCGGAGGAGGACTGGTCGTGGATCATGCCGGGCATCTGTGCCTTGTACTCTGCTTTCACAGGCAGGCAGTAGCGGCCGTTGCGCATGGTAATGACCGCGTCCTGCAGATAGGTCCGGGTCGTCTGGCTGTTTAAGAGGCTGTTCATGGCGGCGTGGATCCGGTCGTTGATCGTGCGGATCTGCCGGCGGATGTTGTGCAGGGCAGGGCTTGCCGCATCGCTGACCTCGTCAGGGCCGGGGATGCAGCGGTGAATCTCCTCCAGAAGCGGCGTCAGCGGCTCCAATCCGGCAAACAATTCATCCAGAGAATCCGGCCGGACATCCTCGCGGGTCTCCCGCGCGTATGCTTTCGCTTTTCCGGTCACTTCCAGCAGGCGGCAGATCATCAGAAGCTCCTCGATGTTTAAGGCGCCGCCCACCTCCAGACGCCGGATCTGGAACGCCGGATTTTTCAGACCGCTAAAGGAGAGGTTCCCCTTGCGGAATATCCGGTTCAGCGCGTCGCCGGTCTCGGCCTGCGCCTGTGCAATCCGGTCCGGATCCGTCATAGGGCGCAGATTCAGACACAGATCTCTCCCGGCATCCGAGGTAGCCTGATCGGCCAGAAGGGAGATGATTTTGTCGTATTCTAATGTGTGTAGTACCTTTTGATTCATGGAAGCGTCCCTTTTTCTATTCTGAATAAATATTGTAACGGAATTATATGTAAATTGCAAGAACGCGATATGCCGCGGCGGAGGCGGGCGCACTGGGATTTCGGTCCGGTTTTGGCCGCAAGTTTCGGTTGCAAGGCGGCAGGGAAAAACGTATAATGAACTGGTAAATTGATCAGACAGAGAGGAACGGTATGATGAGATATATAGAGACATTGCGGGAGGGCAACCGGATTTCGGAGGTATACCTCTGTCGGCAGAAGCAGACATTTATGACGAAGGCGGGGAAGCCGTATGATTCGCTGATGCTACAGGATAAGACGGGCACGCTGGACGCCAAGATATGGGATGTGAATTCAGGCGGAATCGAGGAGTTTGATTCACTGGACTATGTCTATGTCATGGGCGACGTGACCAGCTTTCAGGGGAAGCTTCAGCTAAATGTAAAGCGCGTGAAACGGGTGCAGGCAGATTCGGTGAACGCGGTGGATTATCTGCCGGTCAGTGAGCATGATATTCCGCAGATGTACCGGGAGCTGACGGCTTACATTGCGCAATTTAAGAATCCATGGGTGAAAAAGCTGGCGGAGTCCTTCTTCCTCGACGCGGATTTTGCCGAGCGGTTCCAGTTCCACTCGGCGGCGAAGAGTGTTCATCACGGGTTTGTGGGCGGACTGGTGGAGCACACGCTCCATGTGACGCAGATCTGTGAGTATTTTTGCAAGCTCTATCCCATGATGAACCGGGATCTTCTGCTTGCCGCGGCGATGTTTCATGACATCGGAAAACTGAGGGAGCTGTCAAAGTTCCCGGCGAATGATTACACGGACGACGGACAGCTTCTGGGGCATATTGTGATCGGCGCCATGGAGGTGCAGGATCACATTGATGCGATTGACGGATTCCCGAAGCGGACGGCCTCGGAGCTGATTCATTGTATTCTGGCGCATCACGGGGAACTGGAGTACGGTTCGCCGAAGAAGCCGGCGCTGATGGAAGCCGTGGCGCTGAGCTTTGCGGACAATGCGGACGCGAAGATGGAGACGATGAAGGAGGCACTCTCGACTGCGCCGGTGGGCAACCTGGAATGGCAGGGGTATAACCGGCTGTTCGAGTCGAATATCCGCAGAACCGGCAGCGGGGAGGAGTGAGCTCCGGTTTGTACGAAGAACAGATAAAATCGGATACTTGATAAAGAAATCATTGTGAGAAGTGTATGGCAGATAGTGCGAACATAAAAAAGAATGATGAGTTTGTATTAAAAATAGAAGATATGGGTGCCGCCGGGGAGGGCATCGGAAAATATGAGGGCATGACTTTTTTTGTGAAGGATGCCCTCATCGGCGATCTGGTGCGCGCGAGAGTAACAAAGCTGAAGCGAACCTACGGTTATGCTCGGCTGATGGAGATTCTGGAACCGTCTCCGTACCGGATCAATCCGCCCTGTGCGTTTCACCGTCAGTGCGGCGGCTGTCAGCTTCAGGCGCTTTCCTATGAAAAACAACTGGAGTTTAAGCAGAAAAAAGTAGAGAATAACCTGCGGCGTATCGGCGGTTTTGAACAGGTTCCCATGGAGGCTATCGTGGGGATGGAGCAGCCCTTTCGCTATCGCAACAAGGCGCAGTATCCCGTCGGAACGGATGCCGACGGGAAGATCGTCGCCGGGTTTTACGCCGGTCGAACCCATCAGATCATTCCGAACCGGGACTGCGTGCTGGGGCTTTCGGTCAACCGGCAGGTGCTGGATGCCGTCCTTAAATTTATGGATCGGAATCATATCAGCGCCTATGATGAGAAAACGGGGAGCGGGCTGGTTCGGCATGTGCTGATCCGCTGCGGTTTTGCGACAAAGGAGATCATGGTCTGTCTGATTCTCAACGGGAGAAAACTGCCGCGGCAGGAGGAGCTGGTCGCGGAGTTGAAAAAAATTGAGAGGATGACCTCCGTCTCGCTGAATTTTAATGAGAAGCAGACGAATGTGATTCTCGGAGAGGAGACAGAGACGATCTGGGGGCAGGGGTATATCACGGACTCTGTCCGCCTGCCGGATGGACGAAAAACGCTGACTTACCGGATTTCACCGCAGTCCTTCTATCAGGTGAATCCGGTGCAGATGGAAAAACTGTACGGCCTTGCGCTTGACTATGCAGGACTGAGCGGCGCGGAGACGGTGTGGGATCTCTATTGTGGCATCGGGACAATCTCCCTCTTTCTGGCGCAGAAGGCGAAACAAGTATACGGCGTGGAGATTGTGCCGCAGGCGATTGAGGATGCGCGGATGAATGCCCGCCTGAACGAGATTGAAAACGCCGAATTTTTTGTGGGAAAAGCGGAGGAGATTCTGCCGGAATTCTATGAAAAAGAAACACGGGCGGGACGGAAAGCCCATGCGGATGTGATCGTGGTGGATCCGCCGCGGAAGGGCTGCGACCGGCGACTGCTGGATACGATCCTCGCGATGGCGCCGGATCGGATCGTGTATGTGAGCTGTGATTCCGCGACGCTGGCGCGGGATCTGAAAGTGCTGTGTGCAGGGGAGTATCGGCTGGATAGGGTGAGGGTCGTGGATAATTTTTGCCAGACGGTGCATGTCGAGACGGTTGTACTTCTTTCCCACAAAAAGCCTGACAGCGTAATCAATGTAAAAGTAGAGTTTGGAGAGGGTGAGGGTAAAATTCCTCTTGATAATATTGAAAAGAGAGCAGAAAGCTACAAGCCAAAAGAACGAGTAACCTACAAGATGATTAAAGAGTACATAGAAGCAAAATACGGCTTCAAGGTACATACCGCATATATTGCAGAGGTAAAACGAGATTTAGGTTTGCCAATGTATGATGCTCCTAATGCGGTAGAGGAATTGAAACAGCCGAGGAAACACCCAACACCAGAAAAGGTAGAAGCGATAAAAGATGCCTTGAAATATTTTGAAGTTATCTAATCGTGCAGGCGTATCATTAGAAATAGTGGTACGCCTATTTTTTTGCCTCGATTTGCAGATTTGTCCTTTTTCACACTTCTGGATATAATGAAGCCAAGAAAGGACGGTGGCAATTATGAGAGATAAAACCTATCACGCATATCTGGATAGCCACGAAAGGCAGATAGTTATACATAGCCTTGTGGAGCTGAAAAACAAGCTCATACAGCAAGGCAGATATACAGACTGCGTTGACGAGCTGATATTCAAAGTCGCCAATGCCCCTGTTAAGAGAATGAAAATTGAATATGCCTAAGGCACATCATACCGAAGCCGCTTATTCTTATTGATTTTTAAGAATAAGCGGCTTTTTTGCGTTCTCTGATATGGTTACATAGTCGCCTTGACAAAGCGGCTAAATAAATGCGAAAGGAGGACGCACCTATGTCAAATTGCAAAGTGATTGCTCTGACTAATCAGAAAGGCGGTGTCGGAAAAACAACCACGGCGGTCAATCTGGGCGTGAGTCTGGCAAAGCAGGGCAAGAAAGTCTTGCTCATTGATGCCGATGCACAGGCTAATCTCACAATGGCTCTGTGCTATAACAGACCCGATGATATTCCCATAACCCTCTCTACCGTAATGCAAAGCATCATAGACGATAAATCTTTTGATGCTTCAAAAGGTATCCTGCACCACGGCGAGGGCGTTGACCTGCTCCCGTCCAACATTGAGTTATCAGGCTTTGAGGTCAGGCTTATCAATGCGATGAGCCGTGAGCGTGTTCTGAAAACCTATGTGAATGAGGTTAAGAAGAATTACGACTATGTGCTTATCGACTGTATGCCCTCTCTCGGAATGATAACCATAAATGCTCTGGCGGCGGCTGACAGCGTGATTATTCCCACGCAGCCCTATTATCTTTCTGCCAAAGGCTTAGAGCTTTTGCTTCGCTCGGTGTCAATGGTCAAGCGGCAAATCAACCCCAAGCTGCGGATAGACGGTATCCTTATGACAATGGTAATGCCACGCACCTACATCTCTAAGGAGATTACTGCAACCGTTAAGAGTGCCTACGGACAGAGGATTAAGGTCTTTGATACAGAAATCCCGCATTCTATCCGTGCGGTGGAAGCTACCGCAGAGGGCAAGAGCATTTTTGCCTATGACAAAAGTGGCAAGGTAGCCGCAGCTTATGAACAGTTTGGAAAGGAGGTGGCAGACATTGGCGAGAAGCAAAAGAACAGAAATCGAGCTGACTGCATACGATGACCTTTTCCAGACAGATGAGAGCCGTGAGGAAGCAAAGCTAAGTAAAATCAGGGATATACCGATTGCAGAGATTGACGAGTTTCCAGACCACCCGTTTAAGGTTTTGATGGACGAGGATATGGAACAGCTTGTCGATAGTATCAAACGAAACGGTGTTATGACCCCTGCTACCGTGCGGCTCAAAGAGAACGGACGGTATGAGCTTATCAGTGGTCACAGGCGTAAAAAGGCGTGTGAGCTTGCAGGGCTTGATACGCTCAAATGCGAGGTCAAGGATCTGACCCGTGACGAAGCCATTATTGTAATGGTGGAAAGCAACTTGCAGAGGTCAACGATATTGCCGAGCGAGAAAGCCTTTGCCTACAAAATGCGGCTTGAAGCTATGAAGCGGCAAGGAGAAAGAAATGATTTAACTTCGTCCCCAATGGGGACAAGGTTACGGTCAGATGCTGAACTTGCTGAAAAAGTTGGAGAAAGTCGCAACCAAATTCAAAGGTATATCCGCTTGACCGAGCTTGTTCCAGAAATCTTGCAAATGGTGGACGACAGACAGATTGCTTTTCGCCCCGCGGTAGAAATCTCCTATGCGGTGTTTTGAACTGTGGACAGCTTTCCGGAGGGAACGGTCTGATTCACGGTGCCGTGCATAGAGGCCGTAATAGCGGGTCATTTTGAAATTTTTCTCCGAGATATGCTGGATCAGGAGCCGGATAAAATCCATCGCAGGGATGGTTTTGCGCACGAAGGCATTGTCCTCATGGCGGTTGTAGTGGAAAGTGACACGTTCCCCGTCATAAGAATCAATACGCTTCAAAGCGATGACAGGGCGGCCGAGGTAACGGGTGATGTACCGGATCACAGAATCCGTATCGCAGAGGTTGGGTTTGGCGTAGACATAAAAACCATTTTTATCTTTGCGGTAAATATGGGCTTTTACCTTTTTGAAAGAGGACCCAATGCGTGCTTCCATCAGGTTCAGGAGAACTGTCTGGAAAGCGGACCTCAGGTAGCCAAAAGGGAAATGTTTTACGACCCGCCAGAAACCGTCATCGGAGAAACCGCCTTC
>JAJQBM010000058.1 GCA_021203285.1 Clostridiales bacterium
GGAACACGTGGTAGGCAGCGGCCCGTATGTATGCACCGAGCTTGTACAGGATTCTTATCAGGTGTTTGAGCTGAGGGATGACTACTGGGGAACTTCCCATGGCTACACGATGACCATCGATAAGCTGACCTGCACACTTTACAACGATAACACGACCATGATGGCGGACTATGCAAACGGCTTGATCGATATCGCTTATAGTCTGAATAATGATGATTATGATGCGGCGCTGGCGGGTGATTACGGCGATGTGTATACGGATGTCCTGTCAAACAATATGGTCGCATGGCTCGTGATGGACTATGACAACGGTTACACCGCAGATGCGGCTGTCCGGGAGGCGATCTGCTATGCTGTTGATGTTGACGCGATCGCGGATATCTGCTATGGCAGTATGGCAATTTATAACTCAGGGTTCCTTGCGGAGAATGAGCTTGGATACACCAGTGATTTCCAGTATGACTATGATCCCGACTATGCGAAGTCTGTGTTGGAGGAGGCCGGATACTCGGATGGTGAGGTTACGCTGACCTACACCTACAAGAGTGCGGACAGTGTCCAGACGACGGTGGCGGAGATGGTGCAGTCCTACCTGAGCGAGATCGGTATCACGGTTGAGCTGAATGGTCTGGATGAGACGACATACAGCACGACCGAGACGACAGAGGATTATACCAACCTTGCGTTCTGCTATATGTCAAATTACACCACGGATGCGGGTATGACCCTGAATAACTGGTTGAGCACCGGCTCCAATACATGCATCAATCGAGGCGGTCTGTACGATGAGGTAATCAACAACGTTGGAAGCACAACCGACACAGAGACCAGAGAAGAGTATCTGTACGAGCTTCAGCAGCTGTGGTACGAAAACTGCGACATGGTTCCGCTGTTTGAGTATCCGATCGCTTATATGTATAATAAGGAAACAGTCCCTGAAGGCTACACCATTACCGTTTTCGGCGGAAGCCTGATCTACGGTCAGTTTGCGGAGTAATCTGAAAGTGATGATCTGAATCGAAAACTTATGCTGCGAGATTCAGTCATTTTGGCTACCCTATAACATCTGTCTGGACAAAGAATCCGGAGGCCGGCGACAGGCCTCCGGAGAACAGACAGAGCGATTTGTATCGATTTGTTTTATATGAGAGATAAGCATCTTTGTTCCGGGTAAAAGGGCAATGGAAAGAGGAGATGACTATGTGGAGATATGTTGTAAAGAGAATTTTAATGATGATTCCCATCCTTTTGGTCGTGTTGATCCTGGTATTTGTGATTACTCATTATATGCCTGGAGACCCGGTCAGGGTGGTACTTGGTTCTAACTATACGGAAGAACAGTATATAGAGATGTCTCAGCAGATGGGACTGGATAAACCATTGATCGTTCAGTTTGGGAACTATCTCTATGATCTGGTGTTTAATCACAGCTTCGGAGATTCCTATCTGACATCAAGGCCGGTCACGACGGAGCTGGCAGGCAGGATTCAGGTTTCCATAAGAATCGGGCTGTTGTCCTGCATTCTGACAACCTGTATTGCGATTCCGGTAGGAATTATTTCTGCAGTAAATAAAAACAGTATTTTAGATTATATTATTTCGACACTGTCGATCGTGATCGCGGCGCTGCCGAACTTCTGGGTCGCACTGATGTGTATCATCATCTTCTGCCTGAGACTCGGGTGGCTGCCGGCGACTGCAACGACCAGTTGGACAGGCTACATTCTTCCGGTGGTCTGTAACGGTACGATGGCTCTGGCAATCGTTACGCGCCAGACCCGCTCCAGTATGCTGGATGTGGTTCGGCAGGATTATATGCGGACCGCGCGGGCAAAGGGGCTTTCCTCCACGCAGACGGTGATCCGGCATGGATTGAAGAACGCGATGCTGCCGGTGCTTGCCACACTGGGCACCCAGTTCAGCATGATCGTCGGCGGTTCGGTGGTCATTGAGAATATCTTTTCTGTGCCGGGCATGGGAGGCAGGCTGGTCACTGCGATCAACCAGAGAGATTGCACAGTCGTGCTTGCGATAGTTTTCATCATCAGCGCGTTTTCCATGTGCATTCTGCTTCTGGTGGATATCCTGTTCGGTCTGGTCGATCCGCGCGTTAAGGCGCAGTTTGCCGGTAAAGCGCGGCGGAAAAAGCCGAAAAAAGCGGTGGTAGTAGAGGAAACAGCAAACCAAAATATTGAGAGAAAGGAGGGACAGTCATGAAGAAGTCGACACAAAATCCTTCAAACGAGACACAGACATTAAAAGCCCGCAGCCAGTGGAGCGATGTGTTTTATCGTTTCAAACAGCGCAAGGTCGCGGTGGCAGGGCTGATTATCATTCTTGTCATTGTTGTGCTTGCCATCTTTGCCCCGTTGATTGCCCCTTATGATTATACATTGATGGACACGAAGAATACCCTGCAGATGCCGAGCCTTCAGCATATCTTCGGCACGGATAAGCTGGGAAGGGATATCTTCAGCCGGGTGCTTTTCGGGGCGCGCACTTCCCTGTTGGTGTCATTGCTCGGATGTTTTATCAGCGCGTTTATCGGCGGCGTGATGGGTGCGCTGGCCGGTTATTATGGAAAATGGGTTGATATCGGACTGATGCGTATCGTAGATGTTCTGGTCCCCATACCGGGTGTGCTGTTGGCGGTTTGTATCTCCGCTCTTCTGGGATCCGGAATCTGGCAGACGGCGCTTGCGGTCGCCATAGGCGGCATCGCCTCTAATGCGCTCCTGCTTCGCTCAACGGTCTTCGGCATTCGGGATCAGGAATACATTGAAGCGGCGAAAACATACGGCGCCTCCGATCTTCGTATTATCCTGACGCATGTGCTTCCGAACTGTATGGCGCCCATGATCGTGAATGTGACGCTGTCGCTCGGCGCGAATATCCTGTTGATCTCCGGTTTGAGCTTTATCGGTCTGGGTGTTCAGCCGCCTCTGGTGGAATGGGGGCAGATGCTCAACGAGGGCAAGGAAGTGATCCGTCAGTTCTGGCCCATGGTTGTGTTCCCGGGCGGAGCGATTGCCGTCTCGATGTTGGCGTTCAATCTGTTTGGTGACGGTCTGCGCGACGCACTTGATCCGAAACAGAAGCAGTGAGGAGGATAAGTGATGAGTAATTTGCTGGAAATTAAGGATTTGACGATTGATTTTGATACTACCTCCGGCGTTTCCCATGCGGTAAGCCACTTAGATCTCACAATTCAGGAGGGACATTCTGTGGGTCTGGTGGGCGAGACCGGAGCCGGAAAGACAACTACTGCACTTGGCATTCTCCACCTTGTGGATGAACCTGCAGGACGATATGTGTCCGGCGAGATCATTTATCAGGGCGAGGATTTGCTGAAAAAGACAGACGCAGAGCTCCAGAAGGTTCGCGGACAGGAGATCGCGATGATCTTTCAGGATCCCATGACCTCCCTGAATCCGGTTATGCGGGTGGAGGATCAGATCGCTGAGAATATCCGCATTCATGAAAAATGTTCCAAGGTGGAGGCAGCGGCGAAGACAGCGGATATATTGGAGATGGTGGGAATCCCGGCATCCCGCGGCATAGAGTATCCGCATCAGTTTTCAGGCGGAATGAAGCAGCGCGTGGTGATCGCCATGGCGCTGGCGTGTTACCCGAAACTTTTGCTGGCGGATGAGCCGACCACGGCGCTGGATGTGACGATCCAGTCGCAGGTGCTGGATATGATCTGCGATCTGAGGGACAAGCTTGGAACCTCTATGCTGCTGATCACCCACGATCTCGGGATCGTGGCGGAGACCTGCGATGATGTGGCGATCATGTACGCGGGCGAGATCATTGAGAGCGGAAGCCTGCAGCAGATTTTTAAAGATTACAGACACCCATACACGGAAGGATTGTTCCATTCAATTCCTACATTGACAAAGAAGGTGAAGCGGCTGCAGCCCATACCGGGACTGATGCCGGATCCGATCAACCTGCCGGAAGGCTGCCATTTCTTACCCCGTTGCCCGTATGCCACAGAGGCATGCAAGAAGGAGCATCCGGGGATGACGGAAGTAGAGAGCGATCATTTTGTCAGATGCATCAGATGTCAGGAGGCTGTAAAGCATGTCTAATTTACTGGAGATAAAAAACCTGAAAAAGTATTTTGATACACCCGGAGGAATGCTTCATGCCGTAGATGATGTAAGCTTTACGATGAAAAAGGGAACCGTGTTGGGCGTTGTGGGCGAGTCCGGGTGCGGGAAGTCCACACTCGGCAGGACGATTCTGGGGATTTTGCCGGCGACCGGCGGACAGGTGATCTATAATGGCGAGGATATCACGAAGATAAAAGGGAAAAAGCGCAGACCGCTGCAGCAGAAGATGCAGATGATCTATCAGGATCCCTACTCCTCTCTTGATCCCCGGATGAATGTTTACGATTTGATCGCGGATCCGCTGAAAGCCAATAAGCTGTGTAAATCAAAGGAAGAAATGGGTCAGCGTGTCAGAGAACTGATGGAGCTGGTCGGACTGGCTCCGCGATTGATATATTCTTATCCTCATGAATTGGACGGCGGCCGCAGACAGCGGATCGGGATCGCGAGAGCGCTGGCTCTTGATCCGGAGTTCATTGTCTGCGATGAGCCGGTGTCCGCTCTGGATGTCTCCATCCAGGCACAGATTTTAAATCTGCTGCAGGATCTGCAGGAGGAGCACGAACTGACCTATATCTTTGTCACGCATGATCTCTCTGTTGTGAAGCATATCTCCAATGATATTCTTGTGATGTACATGGGATGCATGGCGGAGAAATGCGAGTCGGATGAATTGTTTGATTATCCGCTTCATCCGTACACGAAGGCGTTGCTGTCGGCGATCCCGATTCCGGATCTTGATGTAAAAAAAGAGAGGATTCCGATCAAGGGAGAGATTTCTTCACCGATCGAGCCGAAGCCCGGATGTCGGTTCGCGCCGCGCTGTGCTTACGCAACGGATGAGTGTCATCGGATTACGCCGGAGATGGAGGAGATACGGCCGGAACATTTTGTGTCCTGCCACCATGTAAAAGAAATCAATGAATTATAAATAATATGAGTGAAAGTCAGGAGATTGTTATGTCAGGACAGATATTTTCAACAGAGGAACTGGTCGGCCGCTGGGAAGACCAGAGAGACTGCAAAAATATCCTTGGGCGGTATATCAATGCGGTTATGCTGAACCGGGATTTGGCGGCATTTGACTGCTTCTGGAGCAAGGAGAGGGAGGATATTTCTCTGGGCTTAAACGATGGTTTTTACCGGGGGCAGGCTGCGGTAAAGGCATTTTATGATCGTCTTTTTGAGCGCGACCGGTTGGTAGGACAACTGCTTCAGGAACAGCTGCCGGACGAGCTGGCGGAGAAGTCCGAACAGGATCTCTACGGCACAGGGGAAATGAGATTTTTGCCTTCCAGCTCCTGTGTCATCGAGGTGGCGGAGGATGCGCAGACGGCGAAGGGGATCTGGACGCTTCTGGGATCCAGCGACAGGGTGATGCCGGAAGGACCGGCTTCCTATTGGACATGGGGATATTATTGCGTGGATTTTATCCGCGAGGGTGTGGATTGGAAAATCTGGCATATGATGTATCTCTGGGATATCAACCATCTGAGCGGACAGAACTGGGCAAAGCCGGAGCGGCCGCTCCCTGTTCTGGAGGGATTTGAGGCGCTGGCGGATTGTAAATTCCCGGAGATGACCGAGCAGGTTTGCATGCGGGAACCGTATCACGCAATGCGGCGCTTCACCAGAACGCCGAGAGTGCCGGAGCCTTATCGGACATTTTCGGAGACCTTCAGTTACGGCGAAAAGGAGGGTGCGTGCTATGTGTGATCAGAAGCAGGTATATACAGATGACGAACTGATCGGCCGTGTATGGGATATTGAGGAGATTAAAAATCTGACTTCCCGGCGCGTATATTATGTCGCAAATGATATGAGACGGGAGGAATTGGAAGACCTCTGGGTGCAGGAGCCGGAGCATCGCGCTACGTCCAGCTTTGGCCAGAACTGGGGCTACTATGTCGGCATGGATCGTATCGCGGAGTTTTATGTCGGCAATCATGAGAAACGCCGGCAGGCGAAGCTGGACGAGATCTGTGCGAAGCATTCGGAGATTGAAAAAACAGAGGAGAATATCGGTCTGGGCTGCATGCGGCTAAACCCCATCACCACCCCGCAGATTGAATTGGCGGGGGACGGTCAGACCGCCCGTGCCATGTGGTTTAATACCGGTATGATGGCGGAACTGGATGAGGATCTGGAGCCGGTGTCCAACTGGGTTTTTGAAAAGATGGGCGTCGATTACATGAAAGAGGGCGGAAAGTGGAAAATCTGGCATCTCTTCCTCTCTCTGGAGCATTTCAGCGGTTCCGGTGTCAATCCGGATGACACACCGTTGGAACCCGCACTGCCGGAGAAGCCTTATCAGGAGGAGTTCGGGACGCCGGATATCGCGTTCCTAGCTCACAATGTCCGCTATAACTGGTGGGACAATTATCCGGATGAGCCAAAGCCGTATCAGACCTTCTCCGTGAAGGACAGCTATGCGCCGGAGGGGCATCCTGCCATGCAGAGTGATGAGACGATGAAGCTGTGGAACCGCGGGCTGTTAAAGTGGTAGAGAGGAGGCAGACAGAATGATTCGGAAAAATGATCATCTTCCGCTCTCCCGGCGTATCGCCAATGCGGCGGGCAGCCAGGAGTGTGAGAAAGTGAAAGCGATCCATACCTATGTCCATGCGCGGGCGATGAATGTGATCGAGATGCAGACGATCTGGTCTGAGCGTCCGGATATCACATGGGGACATTCTACCGGCCGGATGGAAGGCTGGGATGATGTTTGGATGGGCACGGTCACGACCTATGATAACAAATGCTATGAGCGGTATATGAAGATCTGGCCGCAGTTTCCCGATGCGGGCGGAAAGGATCCCAGATGCTTTTATGAGGTGTCGCTGCACTGCCTGACCTCGGAGGTGATCGAGGTCGCGGATGACGGGCAAACGGCAACCAGTCTCTTTGCCACCCCCGGATTTTTGTATACGGTGCTGGGGGAGAATGGGAAGCGTTATTGCCGGATTATCTGGGAGCGGTACGGAACCGATTATGTGAAGGAAAACGGGAAGTGGGTGCTTCTCCATGAACAGGTTTGCCCGGATTTCTTTATCTTCGCGGATAATGTCAACGCTTTCCGCGGAACATATCTGGGCTTCAAGGATAAAGAGAATTACAGTTATTACAATCATTATGATCCGACCCCGTTTACGCTTCGGGAGCCGATGCACCACGACCATACGCCGATCCGGCCTGCAGAGGACACGGTTCCGGCTCCGGTGCCCCACGAGACCCTGCCGGAGCAGAATATGGGTACGATCCTGCCTGCCGAGCGGCGGCCAAAGAGAACTGCGCCCATGGGCTACTGAGTTATGGGCAGAACTTAGGACAGGAGAATGATTTAAACGCTATGAGAAAAGCGCAGAGCAGCTGTTGGTACAGTTTGAGGATATGCGGGAGATCCGTAATCTGATGGGGAAATACACGAATACTGTCCTGTTCAAGCGCGAGAACACGATTCACAGTGATTTCTGGAGCACGCGCGCGGATGTGTGCTACGGAGAGAATGAGGGATACTGGAAGGGAGCGGACGCGGTAAAGGGTTATTATGAGACGATATATGCCGCGGATGACGAAAAGGCTGCCATGATGCGCGATATGTTCCCCGATTTTCTGGAGAACCTTACGGACGAAGAGATACACGGCGTCGGTACTTTCGTGATTCGGCCGGTCTCTTCTGTTCTCATAAAGATTGCCGAGGATCGGCAGACAGCGAAGGGAATCTGGCTGATTCAGGGCATGGATTCGGATATTACGGTGAGCGGGCCGATGAGCTCATGGCTGTGGGCTTATTATACCGCCGATTTTGTGTGGGAGAACGAAGAGTGGCGCATCTGGCATATGCAGTATCTGGAGGATGTACATCATTACTGCGGGCAGGATTGGAGCAAACCGCAGGTCGAGCATGCGGAGGCAGGATTCGAGGCAGCATCGTTTGCGAAGCCGGCGCCGAATGTTCCCATGCAGGTGAGGGAGCGCTATTCGCCGACCCGGCCGTTTACATGCACACCCCGGCTTCCGGAGGATTATCGGACCTTTTCCGAGACATTCAGCTATGGGATATAAAGGAGGATATTTATGAAAAACTATACAATCCCGTACAGCACGGATGAGCGGCTGCGGAGAGTGTGGGATCTGGAGCAGGTGCGCGAGCTGATCACAAAGCATGCGTATTACCAGATGAATGACTGGCGAAAAGAGGAGCTCAGCGATCTGTGGGTTCGCATTTATACGAACATGCGCACGGCATCCTTTGGAAAAAACTGGGGCTATTATGTCGGGATGGATGAGATCTACCGGTATTATGTGAATATGCATGAGGAACGGAGGAAGGCGCAGCTGGACGCTTACTGCGCGGCACATCCGGATGTGGAAAATATTCCGGCAAATTACGGATATGGAAGTATGTCCATGCATGTCGTCAACACGCCGATCATCAAAATCGCCGGGGACGACAAAACCGCCCGGACTATGTGGTATTCGACGGGACAGGATACGACCTATCAGGAATCGGACAGTGCAGAGGCGATGTGGTATAC
>JAJQBM010000046.1 GCA_021203285.1 Clostridiales bacterium
AGAAGGGGCATGAGGGCTGTCAGAAAGCATTTGACGCGGAGTTTATGGGAGAGGATCTGGCCTACTGGGATACCATGGAGGAGCTTTTCGACCATTGCGTCGGCAAGATCGGTATGACATGGAAGGAAGTTAAGGAAAAAGCGCCCTTTGAATATCTGCCCCGGGATGAGTGGCGAAGCTATTACGTTTATAAATGGACGGATGAAAAGACCGGAAAGCTGAAGGGCTTTGACACGCCGTCGAAGAAAATAGAGATTTATCTGGACAGCATGATCACACTGGGACGGACGGGACAGCCCTTTGCCAAGTGCGAGCTGCCGCCGGTGGAGGACGCCTATGACCCGCTGCCCTACTATCTGGAGCCGCCCGAGGGACCGGTTGCCGATCCGGAGCTGGCGAAGGAGTATCCGCTGATCATGACAAACGGGCGTGTGCCGTTTTATCATCACTCTACGCTGCGGAATGTGCCCGCGCTGCGGGAGATGGCTCCGACCCCGGAGGTATGGATTCACACCTCTGACGCGGAAAAATACGGCGTTGCGCCGGGAGACTGGGTGTGGATCGAGTCGCTGCGCGGAAAGATCCGGGCGAAAGCCTATGTGACGGAGGGCATCTGTCCGGGTGCGGTCTGCATGGAGCGGTTCTGGAATCCGGAGACCTTAAACACGAAGACGCACGGTTGGAAAGAGATGAATGTCAATGTTCTGACCAAAGCGTCCGGCCCGTTTAATGATGTTGTGGGGACTTATACGCTCCGCGCGTTTCTCGTAAAGATTTACAAGGCCGAGGAGGGCGCTCCGGAGGGCGTCTGGACAAAGCCGGAGGAATTCAAATCATGGCTGCCCATCGGCAGCGCGCAGGGGAGGTATATCGAATGGCACAATTAGCAATGGTAGTAGAGTTGGATCGCTGTATCGGCTGCCACGGCGGCTGCCAGGTGGCTTGCAAAACCGAGAACGAGATTGCGCTGGGGCGTTCCCGGAGTACCCTTTATACCATGGGACCGACCGGACACTTTCCGGATATTGAGATGTACTTTATGCCGGTGATGTGTCAGCAGTGCGCGAACCCTTCCTGTACAGAGGTCTGTCCCACCGGCGCATGCTATAAGGATGAGGAGGACGGCGTCATCTATATCGACCGCGATGTCTGCATCGGATGTCAGAGCTGTATGCGTGTATGTCTCTATGAGGCGAATCTCTTCAACCGGGAGTTGCATGTGATGGACAAGTGCAATCTCTGCGTGCAGCGGCGGGAGGATGGGCTGGAGCCCGCCTGTGTAAGAAACTGCGCCGGAGGTGCTCTCCATGTCGGAGATATCGACGACCCTGAGAGCGAGGTCTCGAAGCTGCTGGCTGCCAACGAGGGGCATGTCTATACATTGAAGGATGAGAACGGAAACGAGCCCTCCGGACGGTTTATATTGAAAAACTGCAAGTGGATCGATGAATTGCCGTTTGACTTCGAGCGCCGGATGAAGGGAGAAAAGTGATATGGAAAATAGACAGGAGATCTGTGCGGCGATGCGACAGCGGGCGAATCTGTATCGTTTTCTGAGCCGCATCTATACGATGGAAGCGGATGAAAAACTGCTCGCCCGGATGAAACAGATGACATTTCCGGCGGAAGCGGCGGATGCTGATCTGCGGGATGGGTATGCGAAGCTCGCGGCGTATCTGGCAGAGATTAATCTTTCGGAAAAAGAGATTGCGGAGTCAGTCACGGAATTGGAAGTGGAATACGCGAGAATTTTTCTCGCCGCCGGCGTCGCTCACGGGACGGCCGCGTTTCCCTATAAATCGGTGTATACCAGTAAACGGCATCTGGTCAATCAGGAAGCCTGCGATGATCTGACGGCTCTCTATGCCGCCAAGGGGCTGAAACCGCGGGAGGATATGTATCGGATTCCGGATGACCACGCGGGGTTGGAGTTTGAATATATGGCCCGACTCTGTGAGGAGGCAATGCGTGCATGCGAATCTGACGATGAAACCGCGCTGGCGGAGCATCTTCAGGAGCAGAAGACCTTTTTTGAGAATCACCTCAGACGGTGGATTCCTCTCTTCGGAGACGATATCTCCAAGCATGCACAGACCGCTTTTTATGACGGAATCGGCAGGATCACAAGGGGATTTATGCAAGTTGAGACAGAATTTCTGAGGCATTTTGATACTCGTCCATCGTATTTATATTAATGAGACAGTTTCTCAGTTCACCCAGATTTTCCTCGTTTATGAAAAAAACGCTGTCTGCAGAGAGCCGATCCCGGAGCCGATAGTTTCCCTCCCGGATCTGCTTTTCGATTTGCGGCAGCAGACGCCGGTGGTAGATCCCGGCGGTGGTATAAATGCGTCCGTTTTGGTCGCGTACCAGCAGCGCATCCCATGAACCGGGAGGAAGCTGTTCCCGGATCCGGATCAGGTGCTGCAGGTACGCAGCACGCATAAACGGCATATCACAGGCACAGACAAAAAACTGATCTGCCGGTATCTGACGCATGGCGGTGCAAATACCGCCCAGCGGACCGATGTGGGGTACTTCGTCGACAATGGACGGATAATCTGCTGCAATCAACTCCGGTTTCACATCCGCAGAGACGGAGAGACAGACCGGGCCGCAGGAGGACAGCTCAGCAGCGATTTTTTCCACAAATGTCCGGTTCCCGATCTTCAGATTTGCTTTGTTCTGCCCCATCCGGGTACTGTAGCCGCCGGTCAGAAGCAGGATGGCGAGTGTCTCCATCGAATCTCCTCTTGTTATAAAGTAGTCGTATTTTGAGAGCAACTCCTTAGAATTGCGCTATATTGTTTTCAGATAATGCAGGATCTCCTCAGCGATCTTCTCCGGCCGGTTCAGATCGAAAACCGGAATCCCTTCCGGAAATTGATCCGTCTTTGCTCGGTCTGTGGCAATGCCGATCAATGTGCCGGGATCACAGACCGGAGCGACAGAGTTTCCCTCGCGCACAACTTCGATTTTCGGATAATCTGTCCACTTGAATCCCTCCAACAGAATCAGATCTGCATCGGGAAACGCCCGGATCAGGTCGGCTTCTGTCACCTGTTCTCTCCGGATAACCATGGAAAGCGCATCGGAATAAATGGCCGTGCCGCAGGCTCCCGCAGCCCGATGGCGGTAGCTGTCTGTTCCGGGCACATCCGGGTTGAAACCGTGTCCGTTGTGTTTAACGGTCGCCACACGCCACCTTTTCTCCCGAAAAACAGGGAGCAGGCGGGTAATCAGCGTGGTCTTCCCGGAATTTTTTACTCCGGAGATAACGAGGACCGGAGGGGATGTCCGGGTCAGCGAGCCCTGCGAAGATGGCTCTTTGCACGATTCCGTACCCAGCAGCCATATCTGAACCAAATCACCTGCCGCAAGATCCGGCGTCCCCGCCGCGATATCAACCAGACAGTTGCATCCGCGCATGGAAGCCAGCACGCCGGAGGAGTGAAGCCCGTTCGGCAAAAAGACCTTCCCGTCCTCATACCGGGCGCGGATAAAACGCCGCCCGCCGCTTTTTTTCGGAAAATTGTTCTGAAGGACAGCGGAGGTTTTCTTCATGAGAAAGCTGTCGTCGCCGGTCATTTTGGCCAGCGCAGGCCGCACCAGCAGCTCCGTATTTGCCAGCGCGCCGAACGGGTTGCCGGAGAGACTGATGACCGGCATATCCTGAAAAACGGAGAATATGGTCGGAGAACCGGGCTTTATCCGAACCTTCCAGAATATTTTTTTTGCGTTCAGAATCTGTATGGTTTCGTGGAGAATATCTTTTTTGCCGACAGAGACGCCTCCGGTCGTCAGGATCAGATCTGCGCCCTCATTTGCCGCCTGCCGAATGGCGTCCGCCACAGCCGCCGCATCATCCGCAAGATGTCCCGTCCATTCAGGGATGATTCCAAACTCTGCCAGCCGCGCGGAGAGGAGATAATAGTTGCTGTTGTAGATCTTTCCCGGCAAAAGCGGCCGCCCCGGCTCTGTCACCTCGTCGCCGGTGGTAAAAAGCGCAATGCGCGGTTTTCCAAAGACAGGAACCGAATCGACGCCCATCGCGGCCAGATTGGCGATCTCCACATAGCCAAGCTTTTCTCCCGCGCGAAGCATACAGACGCCTTTTGGAAAATCCTCGCCGCGGTCGCAGTAATTGCCGTGTACCGGCACAGTCTGATAAACAGAGACCGACGTTTCTCCATAATCGGTATCCTCCTGTCGGACACAGCAGTCGCAGCCGGCGGGGATCGCCGCTCCGGTCATAATGCGGACGGCTTCGCCGTTTTGTATCGTCCGTTCTGAAAACTGTCCGGCGTCGATTTCCTCCACCACTTTTAAAATTGCTGGGGTCTCTTTGGAAGCTGCCGCCAAATCAGCCGCATGGCAGGCATATCCGTCGATGGGAGAGCGGTCAAACGGCGGATTCTCTATTTCCGTGATCATATCCTCCGCCAATATTCGTCCTGCGGATGACAGAAGCGGCAGATGCTCCGCACGGGAAATCCGCCTGACGTGAGAGAGAATATAGTCGACTGCCTCCTCGAGAGAAATTCCGATCGGATAATCGATGCCTTCCATAAACATACCTCCTGCTTTGGCTTTACAAACAGCATAACAGAAAAGCCGGTAAATTGATAGAGACAAAAATATTGTCTCGTGCTATAATGTGCGGAAAGGGCAGGTTTTTCGAGTCTCTGCCCGTAAGATTTACTAATGTGCAGAAGGGAAGCCGATATGATGAAAGACCTTTCAGAGATAAGAAAAGATATTGATAAGATCGACCGTCAGATCGTTGATCTTTACGAGGAGCGTATGATGCTCACCACACAGGTCGCGGATTATAAGATTTCCACGGGAAAGCAGGTGTTTGACCCGCAGCGGGAGCATGACAAGCTGAATGCCGTGGCGGATATGGCGCACTCGGATTTTACCAGCCACGGCGCGCGGGAGCTCTTTGAACACATCATGTCCATGAGCCGGAAAAAGCAGTACCAGCTCCTGACAGAGCACGGGAAATTCGCCCCCACAGGCTTTGCTGAGATCGGGGCTCTGGATTTTTCCCATGCGGCCGCTGCATATATCGACACCTCCGAGGCCGCCGCGCGGCAGTATTTTTCGCAGTGGGTGGGCCGTCCGGCCAAAGACGGCGGCAATGCGGATGCTTCCGGAGTCTGCGGGCTCCTTCACTGTGAAAGCTGGCGGGAGGCGTGTGAAACCCTGCAAAAAGAGGAGGTCAACTACCTTTTTCTTCCGGTACAGGATCCGGCGTCCGGCTATGTCTCCGCGAACTACAATCTTGTCGCGGAATACGGTTTTTACATATTGGAAGAGTATCACGCCAGTCCGGAGCCGAAGGACCGCTACATCCTGATTGCAAGGGACCGGCTCTCCTTAAGCGGTGCTGACAAAATTACCATCTGTTTTGAGGCGCCGGACGCCTGCGGCTCCCTCTATCATCTGATGTCGCACCTGACATATAATAACCTGAATATGAACCGTATCGAGTCGATCGTGATCTCCAGAGATCCGCTGGACTACCGGTTTTTCATGGATTTAAGCGGCAACTTAAATGACAGCGCAATCAAAAATGCGATTCTCGGCATGGGCAGCGAGGCGCGGAATTTTAAAATTCTCGGCAATTACCGTTAGGAGTGATTACATATGGAAAGAAAAAGGTTTTTTATTGATCTGGACGGAACGACACTGCGGGATGACAAGACGATCCCGCAGGAAAATATTGATGCCATACGGGAGGCGCTGGACATGGGGCATTACGTCGCCATCGCGACCGGACGTTCCCTGATCAGCTCCCAGACACACATCGACCGCCTCGGCATGGCGCGGGAGGGATGTTTTCTCGTGGCATATAACGGTGCGCTCATCTACGAGCTCGGCAGCGGAACCGTTCTTTTGAAACAGCTTTTTCCGGATGAGTACGCGCGGTATCTCTTCGCGGAGGCGGAAAAATATCAGCTCTATATGCAGGCATATTCAGAGACAGGCGTGCTGACCCGTCAGCAATGCCCTGAGATTGAATATTACGCAAGGATTTCCAACACCGGCTACCATATTGTTCCGGACCTGTATCATCTGGAGACCTATCATACGCCGAAGGTTCTGCTGCTCTCCCTCGATGACCACGCTGCGCTGGAGAGATTTCAGCGGGATCATCTGGAGCGGGAGAGCGGAAAATGCACCAGCTATTTTTCCAGTCCGGAGTATCTGGAATATTGTCGTCCGGACAGCTCCAAAGGCAGCGGCATCCGTTTTTTTGAGAAATATCTTGGGATCGCCCATGAAAACACCATCGCTATCGGGGATGAGGAGAATGATCTTCCGATGATTACCATGGCAGGCATTGGTGCGGTTATGAAAAACGCGGGAGAGAACATCCGCTGCCATGCGGATTATATTACGGAAAAGGACAATAATGAGGGCGGCGTAGCCGAAGTGATCCGGAAGTGTATCGCCGGAGAAATTTCCTGTCCGCCTGAGTCTTCGAAAGGGGATCTTTGACATGAAAACGATCGATCTGCATGTGCATTCCACCGGTTCCGACGGAACATTTACGCCAGCGGAATTGGTTCTGGAAGCGAAAAAAAACGGCCTGTCCGCCCTTACCCTGACGGATCACGATTCGACCGACGGAATCGATGCGTTTGTCGCAGCGGGGAAGACCTATGGCATAGAGACGGTTCCCGGTATGGAGCTCTCCACGGAATACGAGGATACGGAGATCCATGTGGTCGGCCTTTTTATCGATCCGAAAACGCCCGCTCTGAAGGAACAGCTTCGCATGTTCCGGGAAAATCGTGACAACCGCAATCTGAAAATGATTGATCTGCTTCGCGGACAGGGCTTTGACATCACCGCGGAGGCGCTTTACGCGCGCTATCCGGATTCGGTCGTGGCAAGACCGCACATGGCCCGCTATCTGACGGATACCCATCAGGTGGAGGACATGAAGACGGTTTTTGACCGCTATATCGGGGACGGATGTATCTGCTATGTAGAGCGATATAAAATTTCCCCCATGCAGGCGGTGGAGCTGATTCACGAGGCGGGAGGCATCGCAATTCTCGCGCATCCCTGCCTGTATAAGATTTCTTCCCGGACATTGTCGGAAATGATTGAACAAATGAAAGCTGTCGGCCTTGACGGTATCGAAGCTCTTTATTCCTGCAATGAGGGAGACGATGAGCGGAAGTACCGGGAGATTGCCGGGAAATATGGCCTTCTTTTGTCGGGCGGCTCGGATTTTCACGGGACAAACAAACCGCTGATCCGGCTCGGCATCGGCAAGGGCGATCTGGCTGTTCCCTATGATTTTCTTGCGGCGATGAAGAAATACCGGTCTGATCGGGAGACAGGTTCCCGATAATTTTTGTTGAAAAATTTGCTGAAAAAAATTAAAAAATAACTTGACGCAGGTGTTTTCCTGTGCCATAATACATCTGTTGCCAAAACAAAGCAGAGTATCCACTCTCACCCCGGCACAATCGCGTGACCGGCGGTTAATATGGCAAGATATCCTGTCCGCTGTCAGTTTCTACTTGGCAGATATGGATTTTTGTTGATGTGTGGATGGTCTGACTATCCACATTTTTTGCTTACGGAGGTAAGAACCATTAGCGAGTTACAGATTAATGAACAGATCAGAGACAGAGAAGTTCGAGTGGTTTCTGCGGATGGTGCTCAACTGGGTATCATGTCTGCACGCGACGCGTACAGAATGGCGCAGGAGGCGGAGATGGACCTGGTCAAGATCGCACCGAATGCAAAGCCGCCCGTTGTCAAGATCATCGATTACGGAAAGTATCGTTACGAACAGGGACGCCGCGAAAAGGAAGCCCACAAAAAGCAGCGGACTGTAGAGATTAAGGAAGTGCGCCTGTCTCCCAACATCGATACGAATGATCTGAATACCAAAGCAAGCGCTGCCAGAAAGTTTCTTTCCAAGGGAGACCGGGTCAAGGTGACTCTTCATTTCCGCGGGAGAGAGATGGCACATGTGCAGAACAGCAAGCATATCCTCACAGAGTTTGCGGAGGCGGTTGCTGATATTGCCGTTGTGGATAAAGCGCCTAAGATGGAGGGGCGGAGCATGACAATGGTGCTCAGCCAGAAGCGTCAGGGTGCAAAATCGTAAAGTTCAGTATTTATACAGGAGGAAAGAATTATGCCGAAAATGAAAACAAAAAGAGCCGCCGCGAAGCGTTTCAAAAAGACCGGGACAGGCCAGTTAAAGAGACACAAAGCGTATAAGAGCCATATCTTAACCAAAAAGACGACAAAGCGCAAGAGAAATCTCCGCAAGGCCGCGATGACGGATGCTTCGAATGTCAAGAACATGAAGAAGATCCTTCCGTACCTGTAATCATCGTTCATATCAAGTTTTAGGAGGAAAAAGAGATGGCAAGAATCAAAGGCGGTTATAACGCAAAGAAGAAACATAAAAGAGTATTAAAGATGGCGAAGGGCTACAAAGGCGCCAGATCAAAACAGTATCGCGTAGCGAAGCAGTCCGTGATGCGCGCACTTACCAGCGCCTACGCAGGACGTAAGCAGCGCAAGAGACAGTTCCGTCAGCTGTGGAT